>QHYL01000130.1 GCA_003224105.1 Acidobacteriota bacterium
CGATTGGCATAGTCTGCTGGAGCCTAGCGTCGTTCGCGAGTGGCCTATTCTCAATCTTTTCTTACTTCCTGATTGCCCGAGCTCTTGTCGGTCTTGGTGAAGCAGCGTATGCTCCCGCGGCGCAATCCATGATTTCCGGTGCCTTCCCACCGGAACGGCGCGCTCGGGCTCAAGCTATCTTCGCCTTGGGGATGCTGCTTGGTGGGGCTGGAGGTCAGGCACTAGGGGGGATATTGGGGCAGCGCTATGGCTGGCAGTCCGCCTTCTTTCTAGTTGCTGTTCTCGGACTCCTTCCCGGATTGGCCCTGATGAGGCTGGAAGAACCACTCCGTGGTCCACGCTCCGAGGTTGTGCCCATCCTGCGGCTCCTTAGCGTGCCCGCGTTTGTTGCCTTGATTGCTGCGGGAGTTTGTATCACTTTTTCCACCGTCTCCCTGATGTCCTGGGGCGTGGACTTTGCCAAGAATTACAAAGACTTCACCTTAAGTGAAGCATCTGTCTCCCTCTCGTTGATCACACTTTTCTCTCTTGTGCTGGGAGTTCTTGCCGGAGGCCACGTCGCGGATCGTTTGCAAAGATCGTTTGCCTACGGCCGCATCATCGCCGTGGCTGTCGCATTTCTTCTCGCAGCGCCGTTTCTCTTGCTGGCCATCCAATCAGAGGAAAAATCAACTGTTCTTGTGGGCCTGTTCGTCGCTGGTTTTTTCATGTCGTGGTATCACGGCCCGGTTACGGCGGTCTTGCATGATATGATGCCGCGCCGCGCGCATGCCACTTCTGTCGGAGTCTATATGTTTGCCACGCAATTGCTCGGCGGGCTTGGCCCCACAATCGTCGGCAAAGTTTCGGATCAGCGCGACCTGCAGGTGGGTCTGCAAATCGCCGTGGCCGTTATGGTTTGTGGTGCGCTGCTGATGTTTCTGGTGATTCACTTCATCCGGCGGGACGGCATTCGGCACCCAATCCTCGACGCCTTCCGCGTCGAACCCGGCGACTGACAAATGCAAAGAAAGCGCCGGAGCGCTTCCAGTTCTCTTCCCATGATTTTCGAAGGGATTACTTGATGCCGACCAAGTTGATGAGCCGAAGAACTTCGCTCTCTGGAACGTCGTAAAGAGAGCGGATATCTTCTTCTTCCAAGCGCTCGCGCAAGTATTCCGCGGCTACAAAGCTGGCTTCGCGATCCGTCAGGTCGCGGCCGGACTTTTCGCGGAATTTCACAAAGGCGGTGTGCGAAAGCCCCACGACATGGGCTTCGCCGTCCACAAAGAATTTTGTGTCAATGGTGTCCGCGTGCCGAGTAGCGATGCCGTTCCACATGTGCGAGAAGCGGCACTGATAGGTCTGTCCACTCAGTTTGGAGGTCACTTCAAACGGGCCGACAAACTGGCTCATGGCGCCGGCGTTGGCCAGTACGGGCTTTGTCGTCATCGGCTCGCCCCCACGGCAGCCTCTACCTGCGAATAGTTTTTCACGGCCGCTCCGACTCCCGCCCCGCTTCCGACGCGGAATCCCTGATCAATCAGGCACTTCTCCAGTGCCGCGAGGAACAGCAACACATTGGGTTTCTGGCTGCAGTAGCCCATCAAGCCCACGCGCCAGATTTTGCCCTTGATGGGGCCGAATCCACCGGCAATTTCGATGTTGAATTCGTCGAGCAACTGATTGCGAACCTTCTCGTCATTCACGCCGATTGGAATCATCACCGCGGTTACCGTTGGCAGCCGATCCGAGGGATTTTCAACCAGCAGCTTGAGTCCCATCGCTTCCAGACCCGCGATGAGCGCAAGTTGATTCAAACGATGCCGCTCCCAGCGCGTTTCAAGGCCTTCTTCGACGACCAGGCGCATCGCTTCGCGCAATGCAAATATGAGCGAAATCGGGGGCGTGTGATGATACAAGCGGTCCTTGCCCCAATAATTCATGGCCGTGGTCAAATCGAAATACCAGCTCTGTACTTTCGTTTTCCGCTCGCGGAATACTTCTTCGGCCGCGGGACTCACGGTGATGGGCGACATCCCTGGAGGCGCGCTGATGGCCTTTTGCGAGCCACTGAAGCAAATGTCGACGCGCTCGCGGTCCACATGCAGCGGCACTGCCGCAAGGGATGCCACGGTATCGACAACTAGTAACGCCCCAAGTTCGTCCGCTACTTTCCGAAAGGGCTCGATCTTAGTGAGCACCCCGGTAGAAGTTTCCCCCTGCGCCAGACCGATCATCCTGACCTTCTTGCCTTTGCCGGCCCGTCGCACGTCCTCGGAATCTACGGGCTTTCCGTAAGGCGCTTCGATTTTTGTTACTTTGGACGAGGCGCGCGTCGCAATCTCGTACATGCGCTCGGAGAATATGCCGTTCACCGCGACAATTCCTTCGTCGCCCTCTTCCAGTGTACCAGCGGCGTCGCCATCGCGCGATATACCCGCGGGTCTACAGAAGAGGGCCCTGGGGTCAGCATCAGCCGTACGGGGGGATTGAGTTCTCCAATGTTTTGAGTCATACGCATCTATCCTTTTGAGTTCTGCTTATTCCCGCTGTTAGGAGCGAACCGCCCACGGTGTCTGTTCTGGGGACTTTCCTGTCACGGCGGAAGCTCAATTTTCGCGCAATTGCTTGTAACTCCGCAACCATCAATTTGGCCTGAAACCACTCAGGCATAGCTTCCGACGTTCGACCCGGGACGATTAGCGACCTACTCCTTGCTTGACAAGAACGCCGCCGTAACGAAGTATCTCAGCGCACGAACGGATGATTCCGGAGGAGGTACCGGTTGCACGCCCTCTTCATTCCCGGAACTGTCGATTGGTTTTTCAGCGAGTACTCCCACCCAAGCTTGTCAGGCTCGGAGGTCTTCCGTTGACTTGGACACAAGTTTACGACCCCACCGGACATTGGTGGCTCTCCACGCTCATTGCTTCGCTTCCGGTCATCGTCCTGTTAGGAGCCTTGGCGCTGTTAAGAATCAAAGCACATTGGGCGGCGCTGATTGGACTTGCCTCGAGCCTCATCATCGCGATCAGCGTTTTCGAAATGCCGGCAGGCATGGGCGCGCGCACCACATTATATGGAGCGTGCTACGGTTTGTTCCCGATCGGGTGGATCATCCTCAATGTCATTTTTTTGTATGACATGAATTGCGTCGCGGGCCGCTTCAAAGTCTTGCAGGAAAGCCTGATGGGCCTCACCCAGGACAGCCGTCTTCAGCTATTAGTAATTGCCTTCTCCTTCGGTGCTTTTTTTGAGGGTGCGGCGGGGTTTGGAACCCCGGTGGCGGTAACCGCGGCTATTCTGATCGGGCTTGGATTCAAGCCCCTCCAGGCTTCTGGTCTCTCCCTCATCGCCAATACGGCCCCCGTGGCGTTTGGGGCGCTAGGTACGCCCCTGATTGCGCTCCAGGGGGTAACAGGACTCGACTTATTTCAACTCAGCGCCATGGCCGGACGAATCCTGCCTTTCTTTTCCATGCTGGTTCCTTTCTGGCTGTTGTGGGCCTTTGCGGGATTCCGCGGAATGATGGAGATATGGCCGGCCGTTTTGGCTGCCGGGGCGTTCTTCGCTATTCCACAGTACTTGCTATCCAACTATCACGGGCCTTGGCTGGTAGATGTGGTCTCAGCCGTGTGCTCTATGATTGCCGTGGTCGCACTGCTCTTCCTCTGGCACCCAAAAAAGATTTGGGGGTTCGAAGGCCATGAAGCCGATCGCACTGCTCGAGCGAGTCACGGTTACAGTTCCGCAGAAGTCGCCAAAGCTTGGATTCCGTGGGCCATCCTCAGTGTGGTGGTGTTCTTGTGGGGCCTCCCCGTGATCAAAGCGCTTTTGGATAGCATCTCCATTTTCAAGATTCCCGTTGCAGGCCTGCACAACTTGATCTTGCGCGTTCCTCCTGTGGTCGCGAAACCCACTGCGGAGAGCGCGGTATTCAATTTGAACTGGCTCTCGGCCAGCGGCACAGGCATTCTGGTCGCGGCAGTGATCTCCGGTTTCGTAATGGGCTTCGGACCGATGGCCATGCTTCGGCAGTACGCAAAGACCTTGTACAGGGTGCGTTTCTCGTTGATCACTATCGCGGCCATGATGGCGATCGGGTTCATGACGCGTTATTCCGGCCTGGATGCGACGATGGGATTGGCATTCGCACGCACAGGCGTGTTTTATCCATTCTTCGGCACGCTCCTGGGCTGGCTAGGTGTCGCACTGACCGGATCCGATACCGCTTCCAACGTGCTGTTCGGCAGCTTGCAGAAAATTTCCGCAACGCAGGTTGGGCTATCTCCAACGTTGATGGCCGCTGCAAATAGCTGCGGCGGGGTAATGGGCAAAATGATTGATGCCCAGAGCATCGTTGTCGCCAGCACGGCCACAGAATGGTACGGACATGAAGGAGACATTTTGCGCTATGTCTTCTTTCACAGCATTGCGCTGGCTTGCTTGGTGGGTGTCTTCGTGTTCTTGCAGGCTTACGTGTTCCCTTTCACCACCCTTGTGGTGCACTAGGCTCGCCCACAAAGCTGAACCGTACTATCCTTTATTCGTATTCGCGCGCTATGGACGCCACTATTTTCAACGAGTTTCGTGCCATCGTCGGAGAACGCGGCCTCATCTCTTCGCCTGAGGAACTCCGCACCTACGAATGTGATGGGCTCACCAATTTCCGCGTTCTCCCTCGCGCCGTGCTGCTTCCTAACTCCACCGAGCAGGTTCAAGCCATCTTGCGCGTCTGCCATCGCGAAAAAATCCCATTCGTCGCGCGCGGTTCCGGCACCGGCCTGAGCGGCGGCGCGCTTCCCGTCGAAAACGGCGTTGTCCTCAGCCTGGCGCGCATGAATCACATCCTTGAAGTGGATATTCCCAATGCGCGCGTTGTGGTCGAACCGGGTGTCATCAATCTCGACGTGACTGGCCGCGTCCAGCCCCACGAATATTTCTACGCGCCTGATCCTTCTTCACAGTCCGTTTGCAGCATCGGCGGTAACGTCGCGGAGAATGCGGGGGGAGCCCACTGCCTAAAGTACGGCTTCACCACCACCCATGTCCTTGGCTTGGAAGTTGTTCTTCCCGATGGTTCGCTTGTTCACCTCGGTAGAAAAACTCTCGACACACCCGGATACGATCTCGCCGGAGTCTTCGTCGGCTCCGAGGGCACGCTGGGCGTCGCGACAAAAATCATTCTTCGCATCGTCAAGCGTCCCGAATGCATCCGGACCCTCCTCGCAGCTTTCCCTTCCACGAACGAAGCCGGCGCCGCCGTCAGCGGCATCATCGCCGCGGGCATGCTTCCGGCTGCTATCGAAATGATGGACAACCTCGCCATCCAAGCGGCCGAAGCCGCCGTTCATGCGAATTATCCTGATTGCGGCGGGCTGCTCCTTGTCGAGCTCGATGGCCCGCTGGCCGAAGTGGAAGCTCTAATCACTAATGTCGACGAAATCTGCCGTTCGAATCGCGCGTGGGAAATCCGCGTCGCGCAATCCGATGCCGAGCGCGCCCTCGTCTGGAAAGGCCGCAAAGCCGCCTTCGCCGCGGTTGGCCACATCTCGCCTAACTATATTGTCCAGGACGGGGTGATTCCCCGCACGGCTCTTCCTCGGGTTATGAGCGAAATTACGCGCCTCAGCCAAGAGAACGGTTTACGCGTTGCCAATGTTTTTCATGCTGGCGATGGCAATCTTCATCCGCTCGTGCTGTACGACCGCCGCATCGCCGGCCAGGAAGACGCCGCTCTCGCGCTTTCCATGAAAATCCTCGAGCTTTGCCTCGCAGCTGGCGGCTCCATCACCGGCGAGCACGGCGTCGGCGAAGAGAAGAAATGCATGATGTCCAAAATGTTTGCCGAACCGGACCTCGCCACGATGCAACGCGTTCGTTGCGCCTTCGATCCGTTGCAGCTTTCAAACCCAACGAAAGTTTTCCCAACGCCGCGCCTTTGCGGCGAAAAGCCCGGCGAGTATGTCGCCCATCCCCTCGAAACTGCGGGCATCGCGGAGCGCTTTTGATGTCTTCGCGTCCCTGTAGCGGCCGCTTTCTGAAGCGGGCGCTGTTCTCTTTTAAGGCCTTAACGTGAGTCATGGACACCGCAACGCAATCCTCACACACGACTATCGATTCCACGATTCGTAAGAAGTTCATAGACATTCTCGGAACCGAGCATCTCCGTCCCGCTACGCCTGTCGATAGCGTTTCCGGGGTACAGCCTCAACTTATCCTCGAACCTGCTACCGAATTGCAACTCGCCGAGGCCCTTCGCCTCGCGAACGAAGCCAGTCTCGCAGTGATTCCCCGTGGCGGTGGCACCAAACTCGCCTGGGGCAATCCTCTTTCGCGCGCCGACCTTATCCTCTCGACCGTGCGCCTCAACAAAATTCTCGAACACGCCTGGGCCGACCTCACCGTTACCGTCGAAGCCGGATGCAGCATTCAAACTTTGCAGGAAACCCTGGCCCAGCACGGCCAGCGTCTAGTAGCGGAGGCAAAGTCGTCAAGAACGTCGCTGGCTACGACCTGCCTAAGCTAATCACTGGCGCCTTCGGCACTCTCGGTGTGATCACGCGCGCAGTCTTCCGCCTTCATCCTCTTCCCCGCCGGACGCGTTCATTTTCCATTCCCGCAGTGAATCCTGATGAAGTACAAAAACTCATTCTCGGTATCCAAGACTCCAAGCTCGCCCACGTCGCGATTCAAACGCACTCCTCCGCAGAAACGCCCCCGTCCATCGACATCCTCTTTGAAGGCACCGAAGCTGGCCTCGACGCGCAGGCTATTCATTTGCGCGCGCTCTGCCACTCTCAGCAAATCTCCGAAGTCTCGTTCTCTATTTGGAGCGCGCGTCAAGACCTTTGGTCGTTTGCTAACCCCGAAGAAACGGCCATCGCCAAAATCAACGCGCTTCCCACCGACCTGGCGCGCACCATCGAACTCTTCCGCCACGCCGCCGAGTCTGCTCATCTCCGTTGGAAATCCTTGATGTACGCCACCGGCCTCGGCTGGCTCCGACTTGAAGGCTCCTCCGGCAAATTGCGTGATGCACTGACAACTGTGCGTGCCGACCTGGAAAAAATGGGCGGCTCTCTGGTCCTTCTTCATCGCCCCGCTACACTCCCGCCCTTCGACGCCTGGGGCACCCTTGGCGATTCCCTGCCCCTTATGAAAGCGGTCAAGCATCAACTTGATCCTCGCAGCACGCTCAACCTCGGCCGCTTCCTCGGGGGCATTTGAATTTCCCGCCTATCCCCTTTGATTGACTTGCCATCCGGCGCCGCATACCATGACAGTTTCACCAAGTTCATCGCATGATTGGCACCCTTGTATCGAACTACCGGATCGTTGAAAAACTGGGCGGCGGCGGAATGGGTGTCGTTTATAAAGCCGAAGACACGCGGCTGGGCCGTTTCGTTGCCCTGAAATTCCTTCCCGAAGAATTGGCCAAGGATCCCATGGCTTTGGAGCGCTTTCAGCGCGAAGCCCGCGCCGCTTCTTCGCTCAATCACCCGAGCATCTGCACCATCCACGATATCGGCGAATTCTCAGGCCGCAGCTTCCTGGTCATGGAATTTCTTGAGGGGCACACACTTCGCGACCGCATTGCCGGCCGCCCTCTGCCCCTCGATTTGCTTCTCGATCTGGGTATCCAGATCGCCGATGCCCTTGATGCCGCTCACGCCAAGGGCATCGTCCACCGCGACATCAAGCCCGCCAATATTTTCGTCACCGCCCGCAACCAAGCCAAGATTCTCGACTTTGGTCTTGCCAAGATCGGCCCGCGTGCCGCTTCTCCCGCCACTGTCGCCGCGACCGTTTCGGGCGCAACCGTCCTCGACGATAACCTCACAAGCCCCGGCACCGCCCTCGGCACCATCGCCTACATGTCCCCGGAACAGGTGCGCGGCGAGGAGCTTGATGCCCGCACTGATTTGTTTTCATTCGGCGTTGTTCTTTATGAAATGGCCACGGGTAACCAGGCTTTTCCCGGCCGCACATCTGGCGTGGTTTTCGACGGAATCCTCAATCGTCAGCCCGTCGAGCCCGTTCGGCTCAATCCCATTCTCCCGCTCGAACTCGATCGCATCTTGAACAAAGTCCTGGAAAAAGACCGCGCCCTTCGTTATCAGACCGCTTCGGACCTGCGCGCCGATCTTCAGCGCCAGCAACGCGACTCGACATCAGGAAAAGTCAAAGCCTGGCAGGCCGCCTCCGCTGGCACTGCCGGCGCCCAACAAACAGAAACTGCTTGGGAGGGACTCTCACCGCGAGCCGGCAACGTAAAAAAACTGACGCGCTCCGCATCTGACAAAAAGATTGCGGGCATCTGCGGCGGCATGGCCAGTTACTTTCACGTGGATGCCACGCTAGTACGAGTCCTCTGGCTTATTGCCGCCCTTGGTTTAGGGTTCCCTTTTCTCGCTTATGTAGTTCTTTGGATTTTTCTGCCGCTGTCATCAGGTGAAGTGACTCCAGCATCGGCAAGCACCTTGGAAGCCGTTCAATCAGGAAGTGCCACAAGCTCAACGCCGCCGCGCACAAAAACGTTCATCGTCATCACCCTGATGCTTATTCTCGCCGTCACTACTGTTGCTGCAGGCTTTTACTTCCTGTCTCGGAATCGGCGCAACGACGATTTTTCTTCTATTCGCATGCAACGAATCACCACTACCGGCCAGGCCTATTGCGCCGCCCTCTCCCCCGACGGCCGCTATGTCGCCTACACCGAGGACAACAATGGAAAGAAAAGCCTCTGGCTTCGCCAACTGGCGGCCGCGAATAGCGTGCCGCTCCTGTTGCCTGCCCAGCGTGCGGTTCTCATTCCGGTATTCACTCCAGATGGAAATTCCATTGATTATTTGGAGAGAGTGAATCTGACCGACAGGTTTGGGACTCTTTACCAAATTCCTGTCCTCGGCGGAACCCCGCGCAAGCTAGCGGAGCAGGTCGACAGTCGCGTAACCTTTTCGCCCGACGGCAAGCAAATGGCCTTTGTTCGCAACGACGTTCTCAAAGCCGAGTCTTTCCTGATCGTCTCCGATCCTTCCGGCGCTCACGAAACCATTCTGGCCACCCGCCACGTCGACAAGGACACAGGCTCGTTTTATCACGTCTCCTGGTCACCCGACGGCAAGACTATTGCCACCGACGTTTCCGATCCCGCCGCTGACGGCCTCTACTACCATCTTCTAAACGTTTCTGTGAGCGATGGCTCCATCCAGCCTTTCTCCTCTGTCCGCTGGCGCACCGTGAACGACATTCGCTGGCTTCCTGATCAAAGCGGCATACTGCTCGCCGCCCAGGAGAAAACCGGCGCCCCACAGCAAATCTATTGGAATGCGGAAGGCAGCAACGCGGCGCGCAAGCTCACTGCGGACGTGAACAGCTATATTGCTCTCGGCGTGGGTTCGGACTCACGCTCCTTCCTGGCCGTTCAAAGCGATGCGAACATCAATCTTTGGGTCGGTCCTGCCAATGATCCCGACACCGCCGTCCAAATCACCTCGGGCCGAATGGACGGCATGGGCGGTCTCGCCTGGACCGCCGGCGGCCGGATCGTCTATCAAGGAAACGTTGGCGACACTTATCAAATCTGGATGGTCAACGCCGATGGCTCCAACGCCCATCAGGTGACCAGCGACCGTTATTTCCACACCCAGCCCGCCGTCTGCGAGTCAGGGCGTTCTATTGTCTTTGTGTCCGACCCCGCGGGCACCCATCATCTTTTCAAGACGGATCTGGACGGCAACAATGTCGTCCAAATCACGAACGGCGCGGGCGAAGGCAGCCCGAGCTGCCGCATTCAATCCAACGAAATGGTCTTTTC
>QHYL01000131.1 GCA_003224105.1 Acidobacteriota bacterium
AGAGTGCAGGGTGATCCCCTGTTTCCAGTACAACGCTTGCCGCACCCTTCATGGTTTGCGCGGCGAGCAAAGTCGCAACGTCGCGAGGCAAACCGACTTTGACGCCGGCTTCCGCAAGCGATTCGAGGATGATATAGGCAAACGCAGGGCCGCTTGCAGAAAGCCCTGTCACCGCGTCCATGTTCTTCTCGTCCACGACGACAGTGCGTCCCACAGCATCGAACATTGTGCGTGCAATTTCTAAATGTTCAGCCTCGGCGTGGGCTCCGCGGCAAATTCCTGTCATACCACAGCCGACAGTCGAAGGCGTGTTTGGCATCACGCGCACTACAGGAATTTTTGGGCCCAGGTGCTGCTCGATGTAGCTCGTCGGCACGGATGCGGCGACGGAAATCACCAGCGTCTTCTCATGAAGCTCTGGAGCAATCTCCTGCAACACTTCGGCTACTACCTTAGGCTTGACGCACAGCAACACAATGTCCGCGCCTTGCGCGGCCTTGCGATTTTCGGTCCTCACCGTGACGCCAATTTCTTGCGTTAGAGCGGCAGCTCTTTCCGCATGGGCCACGGTCGCGGTTACGCGCTTCGGCGAAAAAAGCTCCTGCTTCACATATGCGCGCAGCAAAATCCCGCCGAGCTTGCCAACTCCTAAAACAGCCAATTTCTTCTCCGCTAATTTTTGCGTCATGGTGCAAACATTGTTGACGCGATTCGAGAATCGGTCAACCGAAGATTGGCTTATTAGCGGGAATTTTGCCGCTTTAATCGTGGCGGGCGCCGTGGAGAACCTTTACAGCGTGAGGCACCAGATGCGCCACGGCCTCGAGGGATTCGGCCGCGCCTTTGGGGCTGCCTGGCAAGTTGACGATGAGGGTCGTGCGTCTTACCGCAGCGGTTCCGCGGGAAAGGACGGCGGTCGGCGTGCGCTCCAAGCCTTTGCGGCGCATCTCTTCGGAAAGGCCAGGGACAATGCGGTCGGCAATGGCTTGCGTCGCTTCGGGAGTATTGTCGCGCGGGCCAATGCCGGTTCCGCCGGTGGTCAGCAAAACGTCCACGCGCCCGGAATCCGCAAGGTCGCGTAATTGTTGACGAATTCCCGCGGGATCATCGGAAATCGCCGATTCTAGTGTGACTTCCCAGCCCAGTCCGCGACAAGCAGCCACCACAGCCGGACCGGAGCGGTCCTCGCGCTCGCCTTTGGCCACGCTATCGCTGATGGTGAGAACGGCTACGCGCATGAGGAGGGATTCTACGGCAGAGTTACTGCGTTGCTACCGGATCTTGATCGCGATTGGCTTCGTCCATAAGCCGCATGGCTTCCATCAGCAGGCCCGTGGTGTTCTTTGTCGTAGTCGTCCGTTTGGAAGCGTTGGCCGCATTGAAGTCGATCTCAAAATCTCCCGCGGACCATAGCACGACTTTATAAACCGCGTCGTCGCCATCTACCTTGCCCACTTTGGCATCGCGGCATTGGCCGCCTGTAAAATAGAGCTCTCCTTGCACGCCATTATTGCGCACGATCAGCCGGCAGGATTTTTGTCCCATCTCAAGCGACTGCATCAGGTCAATCATGCTCATCTCTTCCAGGCGTCCCTGGATGACGCCGGGACGAGAGGCGCTCTTCTGGAGCTTCTCGAGGTGCAAGCGGTCGATGACTTTTTTCGCGATTCGCACAAGGTCCTTCACCAGGAAGGGCTTGGTGATGAAGTCCTCGACCCCGTCCACCAGCGGCCTCAAGCGTTCTTCAATGTCAGTGCGGCTGGCCATAAAAAGAAAAGGAATGTGGCGCGTCGAGTCGCGTGCGCGCAGCTTTTCGAAGAGCTGCCGACCGTCCAACACTGGCATTTTATAGTCGGAAAGAATGACGTCCGGGGGAGAGTCAACCACTTTGAGCAAGGCGTCCGCGCCGTCTTTGCACACTTCCACTTCGCAGAAGGGTTCCAGACCCTTCACAATCAAGTCGCGCACCATCGGATTATCGTCCGCAAGCAGCAATCTGACCGCCGATTTGCCGTGCGAGGTGGTCATCGCACGCGCCTCTCCCTAGCCGGTTTCCCGTGGAAGTCGCCGCTCTTTCCGCCAGTTTTTTCGACGAGCACGATGTCCGTGATTTCCATCCCTTTGTCGAGGGCTTTACACATGTCGTAAACCGTGAGGGCTGCGGCGGCTACGGCGACCAGCGCTTCCATTTCCACACCTGTCTGCGCTGCCGTAGTCACTGCGGATCGCACTTCCACGCCATTCTTGCACAGGCGTGCGGTCACATCAATGTGCGTGAGGGGGAGAGGATGACAAAGAGGTATCCACTCCGCGGTGCGCTTGGCAGCAGCAATTCCGGCGATTCGGGCCACTTCCAGCGGGTCACCCTTGGGATTTTTGAGGCGGCGAACCGCCTGCACCACGCTGGGCTTCATTCTCACGAAACCTTGGGCGCCGGCCATTCGGGTGGTCACCGCTTTGGCCGACACATCCACCATTCGCACTTCGCCTTTCGCGCCGTAGTGTGAGAGCTTGGCCATAGATCTCCGGTTTATGCCAATCTAGACGATATCCTTTCTCAATAGCACCGAAACTCGCTCCCCAGATGCGCTCTTTTCCCGTTCTGCTGGAACCACCAGGAAACAGTTGGCTCCTGCCAATGCGGCAATATCGCCCGAGCCTTGCCATTTCAATGCGCTCACTTGCGGTTCCGCGCCATGCCATGCGATGCGCGCGGGCAGAAAATGGGTCAGGCCGGGCCTTTCGTTCAACGGTTCCGCCAACCGCGCTTCCACCAACGGCAACGGGTGTGCGTCTGCGCCGCTCAGCAAATCGATCGCAGGAGTCACAAACAATTGAAACGTGACCATGGTAGACACGGGATTCCCCGGCAATCCGAACACCGGCTTACCTTGACAGATCGCGAAGACGGCCGGCTTCCCCGGACGGATGGCTACTGCGTCAAAGAAAAACTCTGCCCCCAGCGCTTTCAGCACGCTTTCGACAAGATCGTACTTGCCCATCGAGACGCCGCCAGTCAGAACCAGTGCGTCCTCTTTTAATCCGCGCTCGATTTTTTCTCCTAAATCTTCCACGCGGTCCGCGGCATTCCCCAGCACGACCGGCTCGCCTCCGGCGATTCGGACTTGCGCCGCGAGAGAAACGCTGTTGCTGTTGCGGATCTGAAAAGGTCCCGGTGGCTGATCGATGAGCACAACCTCGTCGCCCGTGGACAAGATGGCTACGCGCGGCCGCTTCGCGCACTGCAGTTGTGTTGCGCCGACTTGCGCGGCTAACGCCAGCTCCGCGAATCCCATACGCATGCCGGGCGTCAGAATGGTCTGCCTGGCGCTTGCCTCGCTTCCCCGCCGAACAATGTTTTGCCAGGACTGGGCGCCTCGTTCGAAACGAACGAGTTCGCCCTTGCGTTGCGTATACTCAATCATGACCACGGCATCAGCGCCAGCAGGAACCGCTGCGCCGGTCATGATCTGTATGCACGTGCCGGGCGCCAGCGCTTCGGTCACTGAGTCTCCTGCTTTGATCTCTCCGGCGCATTTAAGCTGCGTCCCCGGCTTGACCTCGCTCGAACGCACGGCATAGCCATCGCGCGTGGAACGGTCAAACGGCGGATACTCGCGATCCGTTTTAATTTCTTGCACCAGAACAAGTCCGAGGGCATCCCACACGGCCACAGTCGCACGCTCGCGCGGTCCTCGCATCTTTCCGACCTGTTCGATTACTTTTCGGCGTGCTTCTTCAAAGGTGAGCATTCCAGTTACGCACGACACCCAATACACAGGCGCACGAGTCACCAGTTATTGTCTTCTTGTAGATTTCTTACAGCCACTTCGACAAAAGCGTTCCTGCCGGCACGATCGTGGCGTCGCGCTCCGGTCCCGTGGAAATCATCCCAATTTCCACCTGCAGAAAATCGGAAATGAACCGCAAGTAGTCCAGCGCCGCTTTGGGCAGCTTCGCGTGATCCTTCAAGCCGTAGGTGGGAACGTTCCATCCCGGAAGCGTCTTATATTCAGGTGTCACGTGCTCGTATTCTTCGGCCAGCGCGGGCATTTCCTTCAGCGGCTTCCCTTTGTATTTGTAGCCAACGCACACTTGAATTTCGCGCTGCGTGTCAAAAACGTCCAGCTTGGTAATCACCAGCGAATCGATTCCATTGATCATTTTTGCGTAGCGTAGGACCTGCAAATCCTGCCAGCCGCAGCGACGGGGTCGTCCAGTCACAGCGCCAAACTCTTTTCCACGATCGCGTACTTCCTTCGCATCAAGATCGGGCATCTCGGTCGGAAACGGACCACCACCGACACGCGTAGTGTAGGCTTTGGAGATTCCCAGCACGTGCTTGATTTTCGTTGGCGGCACGCCGACGCCCGTGACTTCCCATCTCCGAGTGCGCCGTTCAGCAGTTCCGCAGTATCGCAGATGTAGCTGCGAATCTTTTCGCCGAGCTTCAGGGTTTCTTCCACTTCGTGGGAAAAATCGATGTCCGCGCCGTAAGCGCCTTTCGCCAGCCTGTTTTTTTCCGCCACCACGTGGGCGGCTTTTTTTCGAAACAGTTCCGGCTCCAGCAAATCGCACATGCGCAGGCCGCGGCGCGCCATTTTGTCTTCGTACGCCGGGCCGATTCCACGCGAAGTGGTGCCGATTTTGTTTGCGCCGCGCGCTATTTCTGCGGCTTTATCCAGTTCGCGGTGATAGGGAAAAATCAAGTGGGCGCGGTTGCTGACGTGGAGCCGCCCGCTGACGTTTACGCCAGCCTTCGAAAGCGTTTCAATCTCGGCCACTAACGCTGCGGGATCCACCACCACGCCGGTGCCAATGACCGCGTGTTGTTTCGGTCGAAGAATTCCGCACGGAATGAGCTGCAGCACAAAGCGGTCTTTTCCAATGATGACCGTGTGGCCCGCGTTGTGGCCGCCGGCGACGCGCGCGATGTAGTCAAACGATCCGGAGAGATAGTCGACGACTTTGCCCTTGCCCTCGTCTCCCCATTGCGCGCCGACCACGACGACGGACTTCATCCTTTTTTGTTCTCCTCACACTTTCCCCGTTCCCGGGGAACATCCACGGTCTTTCAGGGCCGCACTCTACCCCCTCCACGACTTCCTGAGAGGAAATACGACTGGTGGGAAATTGAAGAAACAACCAAGAAGAATCGTACGCTGGCCTGACCCTCAGCGCAAGCAACACGCAGTCTGAGCCAGAACATCGCAATAGTATTTAAGTTTGACCAAACGATAAGTTAAACTACGCGCGCCCCGCGCTCTGGTCGAACGAGTTGCTGGGCGCTGCCGCGAGACGTATAGAGGATACACCCAAGTACCAGCCAAATAAGCCCCTCGATTGTCAAAGCAATGCCGGGAGCGAAGAGCCCAAAAATCCGTAGGCCGAGAAAGCCAACAAGCATTGCCCAAATCGATTTCCAACGCGATATCCGATGCGCTCTAACAGCGGCAATTCCGAGCGCAATGGGGGCAATCCAAAGGAACAATGCGCCGCCGTTACTGTGGACGTCCGATCCGATTGGATGTTTCAGAATATAGACTGCGTCATCGCGCGCGGTGACCGCAATCATGATCCATACGATTGCGAAGAATGCGCCTCCCAATACTGCCGCGCCCATAATGATTTTCAGCACGGTGCCGCGCCATGTGGCGATGAAAAACAAACCGAATAATCCGGCGAGAAACCCTAGCGACTTGAAGACCTGAAGTATGGAGTAACTCCAAAGCTGTAAAGGCGGCGCGACGACTTGGTAGCGAGAATGACCGAAGAACGGGTGCGCCTGCTCCCAAAGTCCTAGGACTCCACCGGAAATTACCGCCGCCGCTATACATGCAATAGCCAGCCATTTGATTAAGTCACGCTCGGGCAACATTTCAGTTCTTGATCCCCCCGCGACGCGCAGGCCAGCTAGCCGCGTGATGTACTTCGGACGGCTGACTTTCCGTTCCAGGTTCCGCCGTCCTGCGAGAGCGAGGCGACATGTCTATAAACGACCTATAAATGACATGTCTATAAATGACATGTCTATAAACGACATGTCGCACAACGCCATATTAGACCATTCGAGCGAAAGCGTCAAGACAAAAAACGAAACCGCTTACGGTATTGTCTTCCCATAGCCGCGGTACGTTCTTGCTAATGATAACCTCAAATTAGGACTCCACCCGGACGGCTGAATTATCACGACAATTCTGCGTAGCGGAAGCAGCTTACCAAATGATCGTTGACCAGTCCTGTGGCCTGCATCAGCGCATAGCAAATCGTAGAGCCCACAAAACGGAAGCCCCGCTTCTGCAAATCCTTGCTCAGTACATCCGATTGCGGGGTCTTCGGCGGCACTTGTTTGTGCGCTTTCCACGCATTTTGTTTCGGCCGCCCATCGACGAATCGCCAGATGTAGGCGTCAAATGACCCGAACTCCTCCCGCACTTTTAGAAACGCCTGCGCATTTCCAATCGCCGCGTCGATTTTCAGTTTGTTGCGGATAATTCCCGCATCGCGCAGCAACTCGCGTACTTTCTTCTTGTCGTAGCTGGCTACTTTCTCCGGATCGAATCCGTCAAACACTTCCTGGTAATGGGAGCGTTTCCGCAGAATCGTGTCCCAGCTTAAGCCCGCCTGCGCACCCTCGAGGATCAGAAACTCGAACCACTTCTTTTCCTCATGAACGGGCACACCCCATTCCTCGTCGTGATAAGGAATGTTCAGCTCATTCTGCGCCCAGTGGCAGCGCACTAGATCGGTTTCGCGGTTTCTTTTCATTGGATGTTCGCAGGCGGCCGCCACACGTAGTATTGGGTTTGACCTACTTGCTGCCATCCCTCCGTCGAACGCGCCACAGCCGCATTCTTCGTCACAACCGCCTTCGCCCCAAGCTCCAGGAATTTGTTGAGGACTTCCCTTCTCCTAAGAGGGTCGACGGCCAAAAAGCTCTCCCCCTTCTCAGGAATTTCGGCAATGATTCTTATCTCCGCCAGATGCGCCCAATACGCTTCCAATCCTGTCCCGATTGATCCCACTCGCGTCCCCGGAGAAAATCCCATGTCGCGAAATCCCTCCGCCACCACCTGTTGGTCATAAGAGCGATTCCGAATTATGTCCCGCAAATTCAGTATAACCGGCCATGTCATCGCCAGCGCTGGCGCGAGAATGGTCGCCAGAATAGCTCGTTTTCTGAATACTTCTTCACCCACTAAGGAGATTCGCGCACTCGAGAGAATCCAAAGCACCAGCACCAGCGCAAATCCGCTCACGTACCTCTGCTTCACCAATACAACCGCGTACATACTCAGTGCACCCAGGGAAGGAAGCCAGACAAACCAGATTCGCCTTCCTCCCCATTCCCATTTCCCTGTCTTCCTCACCAGCAAAATTAGCGCAAGAAACACGACATAGAGTGCGCCACTCCTGGAAAACAGTTTGAAATAGATGTTGGCGCTTTTGAACAGTACCCACAGCTGGCCTCTCAATGAAAAGTGTGTACGGATCCCCTCATACCAGTAGGAAGGGTCGTACCAAGGCGGATAGCTTCCGGCAACGGGCCGGGCAAATTCGTATATGGGAGGATCGACGGAAACTTTTCGCGTCGGGTGTATGGGAGTGCCTGTTCCTGCCGGTTCGCCCTGCCAATGCGTCATGGACGGAGCCCCGTCCACGAACTCCGCGTAGTTAAGCTTTCCGCTGTCGCCGAATGTTACGCGATGTTTCTCTTTCGACATTGCCACGATCAATGGCGCAGCAATTATCGCAAAGATGGCCAGCGCCAATGCGGACCTTGCCAGGGCCTGCCAATAACATCCTCGCGTCATTCCAAAAAGCAAGAACGCGCACGCGAAAAACAGGAAGGAAAGGGGAAACATCGCTGCCTTGGCGAGATAAGCTACTCCTAACACAACTCCCAGACCCGCAGATACAGACCAGTCTCCCTTGCCTCTGTAAATCCGCAACAGCAACGCCGTCGCCACGTAGACGAGTCCCGCAACAATAATGTCGGGATTGACTTGCTGTGGCCTTAGCCAAAACTGGTTGCTCCAAATGAAAAGTAGGTATCCCCAAATCCAAAAAACCTTTTCCGGCACCGGCCTCAAATCGCCTTGCGATCCGATTTCGGTTCGGCGCGCAGCGAGCAGCTCCCTTAAAAAGAATTCAAAGCAAAACAGGTCGGCCAGATACACTGCAAAGTTCACCACGTGGACGACGGTAAATTCCCAATACATCGAAGGGTGAAGAATCCGAAAGCTTACGCTCAAGAGCGTCGGGTACAGGGGGCTCCAGTAGGCGCTCGCCAGCGCGTGCCAACTGCTTCGCACCGCAGCCTCTGCCATTTCGATGTAAGACACGCTATCGGGGTTCAGATCATTCCGGTGCGCCCACACGTGCAGCGCCCCCAGCACGATGGCCAAGCACCAAAAGAACACGCGCAGACGCGGCTTAACCGGCTCGTCAGTCATAGTCATCTTTTAAAAATATTAATGGATTTAGCAACAGGTTGCCGATGCTCTCAGCGTGCAATGATACGCAAATGCACGGAGTCAGCAAAAGTAAAAAAGGGGCGTCGGTTGATAAAGACGCCCCCTATTCT
>QHYL01000276.1 GCA_003224105.1 Acidobacteriota bacterium
AGGCGGCAAGTTGTGCATGGTTGGCAATGACGAAGCCAACGTATGCGCGTCCAGCCCAGCGAATCGCGGCATGGTGGCTGTGCTCGGTCTTAAAAAAGAGGGCCATCTCGCCGGAAAAAAACGCAGCATTCACCGCAGCGAGGCGGGCATTCGAAGGATAGCGGCCAAAAACAGGATTGTTCTCCCAGGCTCCACCGTCAAGCGCGTTGCGGGTACTCCAGGCATCGGCGGTCTTCGCAGCAGCCAGAAGTGATGTGCCTACGAAAAACACCGGTTTGTTGGGCTTCGGCGAATCCGGGAGTGCCTTTTGAGCATGCGCAGCGATCGGGTAAACCAACAGCAGGACGACAGCAAGGATTTTCATGGGTGAATGACTGTACACACAATAAAATGCTTGTATCAATAGTACGAAGTTAATCTTCGGAGCGTGTGTACTGGTCTTGTAAGCTTTGTCGACGCCCGTGCAGACGCCAACGCCGGCGCCTACTGCGTGTTTTGCGAATTTTTGGAGTTATTCTGGGACAGGACACTGGGTGGTTTACGATGCAGGTCAGGAGAGGTAAAAGAGGCTCAGCCGCGGCAGACGGAATTCCTCGAGCAAGCATTTCTGAAGGTATTGTTTCTCGACCAATGCCAATTGCTCGGCTTTCATTTTGCGGCGATATGCCGCCAGTTGGCCGTCCAATTCGCGGCGGATTCTCAGCATCAATTCTTCCGGAGCATGACTTGTCAGAAGCGCCTGGGTTTTTTCATCCAGAATCGTCAGCCGCCGCTCGAGATCTTCCAAATCGAGTGTTCCCGGTGAGTCCAGCAGCACTGCCGCGGCCTCGACCGATCTTGCGATTTCTTCCAGGGCCGCGGCGAGTTCCGTGTGCGCGAGCCGGCCGTTTTCTGCGGCTTGCCTGAGTTGCGTGGCGTTCCGCGCAAAGTACTCTTTCAGCTGGCCGCGCGAAAAAGTTTCTTTCTGCCGGCTTTGCTTCGCCGCCGGAGCTTTGCCCGCCGCGGCTTCCAATTGTTCTTCGGCTGCTTCCAGAACCGCATCCGAGCAGTATGCCAGACTCTTCAGCGGTTTCCCTGCGCCGCGCCGCGATCTTCCATAGCTCTCGAACGCCCGATCGATTCCTTTTAACGCGGCTTCCAGGGGGACGCCAGCCTTCTGCCATGCTTCCATGATGGCCCAATCGAGCGGGGACACCAGCAGGTGGGCTCCCCGCTTCTTCCAAAAATATTCTTCGATTTCCGTGAAGTAATTGAAGTAGTTCCAGCCGTCCATCTTGTTAGTTGGAAGCGTCGAGCGTGTTCGCCTGCCGCGCTACAGCCGCCGCTTCCATTGAGCGGTTACCTCTGCGCTTTCTTTGCCTGGATCGCGCCGCGCGCTTGCCGCGCATCCGCTACCGCGCTATTTCCTTGCTCCGCAGGCTGATTTTTCTCCCAGATCAATCGCAATCCCGTCAGCGTAAGAAACTCGTCGGTATGTTCGATGTGCTTCGACCCTTTTGCGATGAGCTTTGCCTGTCCGCCGGTGGCCACCACTTTTGTGCTTTCACCGAGTTCCTTCTTCATGCGGGCGAGCATGCCGTCCACCATGTCAACGGCCCCATAATACAAGCCGGCTTGCATGTTGCTGACGGTATTGGTCCCAATGACCCTGCCGGGATCTTTGATCTCGACGCGAGGCAGTTTTGCCGTCCTCGCAAACAAGGCTTCGGAGGAAATCCCCAAACCAGGCGCAATCACGCCGCCCAAGTATTCGCACTTCGCGGAAATCACATCGAAGGTGATGGCCGTCCCAAAATCCACCACGATGCAAGGGCCGCCGTACAAATGAAACGCGGCCACGCCGTTTACGATGCGGTCGGCTCCTACTTCGGACGGGTTGTCCACGAGCACAGCCATCCCTGTTTTCACGCCCATCTCTACGAAGAGCGCTTTCTTCCCCAAGTACACCCGCGACATCTCACCCAGCGTCCAGTTCACAGGCGGAACCACCGAACTGATGATCACTCCGGTGATGTCATCGCGGTCCAGTCCGGCGAGCGTGAACAGATTCCGCGTCAGCACGCCGTATTCGTCCACCGTTTGCTCGCGCGCCGTGGTCAACCGCCAATTCGCAATCAGCTCTGTCCCGCGAAACACGCCCAGCACGGTGTTCGTGTTTCCCACGTCAATGGTCAGCAGCATCTACCGCGCCTCCGCCACGTCGCCGGCAATGACCGTTACGACGCGCCCATCCTCGCGCTCGACTTGCAGCAAGCCTTCAGGCCCTAATCCCGCGGTGGTGCCCACGTAGCTCTCCGTGCCGCTGGTCACGCGCACTTTCTTTCCGTGTGCGTAGCTGGAAACCACTGCGAAGCGCTGAATCACGCCGGCTATTCCTTCGCGCAAAAAGCGATTGTAGTCGCTCTCGAATTCGCGCAGCAACCGAACCAGCAATTCCATGCGCGATTGTGTCTTGCCTGTTTCCTGGCGCAGGGAAGTGGCAAGGCCGGCAAGTTCGCCGGGAAATCTTTCCTGATTTACGTTTAATCCGATTCCCACGACGACAAAACGCACCATCCCCGGCTCCGCATGCATTTCCGTCAGGATGCCGCCCGCCTTTTTTCCCCGAATCATCAAATCGTTCGGCCACTTCAGGTCCACAGGCAGCCCGGTAACCGCTTCCACGGCCGCATGCGCGGAAAGTCCAGCCATCATGGTCAGGAGTGGGGCCTGTACCGGCGCCAGCTTCGGCCGCAGCAGCAGCGTCACGTAAATCCCGGCAGCGCGTTCCGAATGCCAAGTGCGCCCCGAACGGCCTCGCCCTGCGCTTTGCTCCTCTGCAAGAACGATGGCGCCTTCGGGTTCGCCCGCGTGCCCCAATTCGAACGCCACGCGATTTGTGGAATCTGTTTTGAAAAAATGATAGATGCGCTTCCCAAACAGATTCCCTTTCAACTGCCGCTTCAGCACGTCGGGAGTCAGAATGTCGGGAACTTTCTCGAGGAAATATCCCGTGGCGGCCTGGCCCTTCACTTTGACGCCCAATTCACGTAGCCGCTCTACCCAGCGCCACACCGTCGAGCGCGATACGCCAATCTCGCGGGCAATACGCGCGCCGCTGATGACGATGGTGGCGTTTTGCGCCAGCAGCCTCAGCAGCCCCGCCACTCTCCGGTCCGTCGTGCCGGGCAAGGTTTCTGGATTCATGGGGATATGGTCGCGCCGCAGCGCCGCCTAAGCTTACGTGTCCTCGACGCCATCTACAAGCAGGCTGAGGTTCGCGGCGGGGGCGGAGTGGGTTAGCATCCCGGAAGAAAGAAAATCTGCCCCGGCTTTTGCGTAGGCGTGCACATTTTCGAGGGTAATGCCGCCGGAAATCTCAATCACGCAATCGGGCCGCATGCCGCGCGCAATCTTTACGCACTCGGCGGCGCGTTCGGGGGTCATGTTGTCGAGCAAAACGGCTTCGGCTCCCGCTCCCAAAGCCTCGATAAGTTCGCGCTCGTCGCGCACTTCAATCTGCACCGTCAGCGGGGCGGGCCCTACGACCTCCGGATCCAATCCTGCCGCATCGTAGGCGCTGGCCGTTTTTGGTGGAGGCGCTTTGGGGGCTACGTAAGTGTGGGCTTTGTCCAGCGCGACCTTGATCCCTCCCGCCAGGGCAATGTGATTTTCCTTCAGCAGAATAGCGTCGTATAGGCCGAAGCGGTGATTTGTCCCGCCCCCCATTTTTACGGCGTATTTTTCTAGTACGCGCAAGCCCGGCGTGGTTTTTCGCGTATCGCGAATCCGCGTCTTCGTCGCCGCGAGTTGTTCCACGAATCTTCGGGTGTACGTCGCGATGCCGCAAAGGTGTGAGAGAAAGTTCAGCGCCGTTCGCTCGCCCGTCAGAATGGCCGCCGCGTTCCCACGCATTTGCAGCAGCTTCGTGCCTGGTTCCACAAAGGAACCGTCGGCGTGCAGGCAGGTTACTTCCATTTCCGGGTCCAGCGCGCGAAATACGTTTTCGGCCAGCGGCAATCCTGCGCACACGAGGGTCTGCCGCGCCAAAATGTGTGCACGAGCCACCGCGTTCGGCGGAGTTGTCGCCGCAGTGCCGGCATCGCCCGAACCGATATCTTCAGCCAGTGCGTTGCGAACGATTTTTTGGATTTCTTCGGAATGCCAGTTCACGGGCTTT
>QHYL01000277.1 GCA_003224105.1 Acidobacteriota bacterium
TTCCCCCGCTCCGCAGTTCTGGAATATCTTTTTCCCGCCGAATGTGAATTGAAGCAGCCGGTGAAATCCGGGTTTGGACTCCTGACAGCGGAGACGCGCCAGCCAGAAAAATCCAGATCGCTGTGTGCTTGTGCCTTGATAAAAACAGGCGGCCCAAGATGCGAGCCGCCTGTTCATTTCACTCTCCTATGACTAATTTATAGTAAGAGTGACGGTCTGCGATTCACTGGAGGCGGCCGACGAAGCGATGATGGTAAAGGTCGCCGAGCCGGTTATCGCTATGTTTAGCGGGCCGCTCTGGGAAGTCTGCGTAAATGCATCGCCCAGATATTGCGCGCTGATGGCATGAGTCCCCACGGCTAGGGTGGGAATGCTGATTGTCGCCGAGCCGCCGGAAAGGGCCGTCGCAGCGCCCAGCCGGATTGCGCCGTCAAAGAGTTGCACGGAACCCGAAGGGGCTTTTCCGGTGGAAGTGACGTTCACACCGAAAGACACGGTGCCTTGGGGGACCTTGGTGCTCGCGACGGTGAGCTTCGTGGTTGTGGTGGCAGCCCCGCCTCCACCCGTTGAGCCGCCGCCGCAACCCATAATGAAGGTAAGCACACAGGCCAAACCGAATGCCAGAGCGGTTCGATAGCGTTTCCTTCCACGGAGTAGCACGAGAAGGATGGCAGCGAAGCCGGTAAACGCGCTGAGAGCCCACCAGCCAGTATTTTCTGGAGTGGGGCCCGACAGGATAGGAGCTAATCCTGCCCAGTACAGTTTCTGTTCTCCGGGGAGCAGGGAAGCGCTGGTCGTCGAAGAAGGCGCTGCAACGGCCAGGGTCAGGGTTCCTGTTGCGGCACTCGTGCTGGTGACGTTGATTGGCAGAGACGCGGGAGCGCAGGTTACACCCGGCGGCAAACTCTTGGGATCACAACTCACGTTGACGGTTCCCGTAAAGCCGCCGTTCGGCGTTACCGTGACCGTGGAACTCGCGCTGCTGCCGGCGGCAACGGCGGTCGCACTGCCGGACACGGAAAACGACGCATTGTTAATCACGGTGAAGGTGATGGGTGCGGCGGTGGTGGAAGTAGCGTAGTTGGTGTCGCCGGAATACGTTGCGGTGATGGACTCCGTGCCGGCCGTGCTGAACGCGATTAGCAGTGACGCTGTGCCGCCCGCAGGCCCGGCGGCGGATGCGCCAGCCGGTACGACCGTAACCGGGCCTCCGACCTGCGTTGTGCCGTTATTGAAAAAGGTGACGGTTCCGGTTGGCCCGTGCGTGCTGCCGCTTGTGGATGCAATGTTCGCGGTCAGCGTGACGCCCGTGCCGGTCCCCACAGGCCCCGGGACTGGGCTCATCGAAGTGGTTGTCCCGGCGGCTACCACGGTGACGCTGTCATTTACCGGCGCTGTAGGGGCGTTGTAGCTGACATCTCCGGAATAGGTTGCGGAGAGGGTGTGCGCGCCGCCGGTAAGTTCGATGAGATGATCCTCGGTGCTTCCCTGGTTGTTTAAGGCGAACGTGCCACCATCTAGAGTTTTTCCATTGTCGGTGAGAGTCACGGTTCCAGTGGCTTCCCGGGCGCAGCCAGTCACCACGCCGCCAGGCGTTAATGGTTGGCAATTAGTGGCCGTACCGGTGCTATTTAGAACGTCCACACGCAAAAGGTATGGCGACCCGTACACGAAGCTTGTTGCGTTGGTCATGAGCGGATTGCCTGCCGAGTCCAGAGTGACAATGCCGAGCTGCAGATTGCTGGCTTCTTTGTTGACGGTTACCGTAACGCCCGTGGGATCATCGCTGGGAGCGAAGGTCCCGTCCCCTGCATAGTGAGCATGGACTGTGTAGCTGGCTCCATTGCTTCCGGGCAAGGTAGTGGTGGTGAAACTCGCCACGTCCGGACTAAGGCCGTTCAGGGTGCCCCTGCCTACGCCCGCATTCCCTGCGGAAACAATCAGCGAGACATCTCCTGTCGGCATGGTTGTCCCAGCCACGGCTGGCCCCACGGTGACCGCAGCCGTCACCGCGGTTCCGTGAGTGATGGTGATGGGGGCGACGCCGCCATTGAGCGTCAAGCTGGTCACCGAACCTTGGAAAGCGCCCACCGTCGTTTTCCAGGCGGCAGCCAGGTTCGTCACGTTCATGGAGCCGAGCCCGGTGGCCAAGTCGTAGCCCGCGGCGGGGGCAAAAGCGGGTGTAGTCGAAGCGCTCGCAGTCACGAGTACACCATTCGTTCCTGCAGCCTGGCTGCTGCAAGTCGGCGAAGAGGCGCCTGCGCAAGGAACGGAGATGGAATCATTGGCTTTGGTTACATCGTAAAAAACGCAAGTCGCTGAACCCGCCAGAGGCATTGTGGATGAGTTGCAGCTTGCGAAAGTTTCCGCCTTGGCGACGGTGTAAAGAACGGGATTGGCATTGCCTTGGCGTCCGCCGAGCGTTGGAGTAATCGCCTTCTGCTGCTGATTGATCAGCGCCATGATTCCGGCGAAAGCCGGTGCGGAGGCGGAAGTACCGCCAGCGGCTTGAAAGCTGAAGGACCCGGATGTTGCACAGGAGGGCGGAGGAGTTGTGCCCGGTGGGGGAGGCACATCCGCTTCGCAAACCAGGTAAAAGCTGTGGGTTTGCGGGCCGTCGCTCGCGAAGAGGGAAACATCGGGCAAATCGCGGTGAGCGTCCGCAGGTGTGATCGTTCCGCTTTGCCAGGAAGGTTTGGCGTAGACCGAACTAGGGCCGCCGCTGCCTGCTGCGATATTGAGCAGCGGATTCGGGCTGGAGATGGCGCAAACGGTGTTTAAGTTGGCGCTCGTGGCGGTGGCGCCGCAGGAATCGTTCCACGCGGTTTCAGGAATGTAACCCAGCGCGGATTCGCGCGTGACCGGGGCGTTGGCGGCGCTGTTCCCCCAAAAACTCGTTTGCTTGCCTACATCGTCAAAGTCGGTTCCACCGACGGCCACGTTGAAGGGCGTCGAGGCAATGCCATTTACAGCCAATCCGCTTTGAGCGACGGACTGGAGCGAAGGATCCGCGCAACCCGCCGGCCCATTGTCTCCAGCCGCGACGACCACCGTGATTCCCTGGGCGGAGGCTTGCTCCCAGAGCGCGTTGTAAAACTGATTGCCGGTGGTCCCCAGTGCAGCCTCACAAATGCCAAAACTGTCGCTGATGACGTCAGCGATGTTGTTGTCCACGAGGTACTGCGCGGAGAGGTCGGCGCCATGCGCAGCCAGCGTAGGTTTGGAGACTACGAGTTTGATTGTGGCGCTGGGCGCGATCATACCTGCTACCTGCACGTCAAGATCGGCCTCCAATTCGTCGCGACCTACATCCAAGCCGGGATCCTGTCCGTTCACAATAATGTTCGAGGACGTGAAACTGGTTGAAGAAGAGAGGCCGAAGAGGGCCCGGAAGGCAGCGACGTCTTGAGAATTGACGTTGGACTCCGCCACGATGCCAATCGTCACGCCCGTGCCGTTCAGCGTCGCAGTGGGCAGGCTGTAAATCTTTGCAAAGTCCGCCGGGCCAACGACATAACATGGCAAGGCAAAATCCGGCGCCGGCCCGCAACCGGTGTTGGTGGAGAAAAGAGGAGTTGTGGCATTTTGTTTCGTCGCCACCATCGTCCCGGCACTGCGCTTCATGGACTGGATTGGAAAGTTGTGAAGAGTGACCACTCCCGCCACGACCGGCGCCAACGCGGCAGGAATTTGCGGATCCGCGGAGTTGGCCTGGCGCGTTTCTCCGTTGACCAAGTAGCGGCGAATCTCAGTGTGAAAAGCATTTTGCACCTGGTCCACGGTTCCGGAAAACTCGATGGTTGTCCGCCCGTTGCTGACTTTGATTCCACGGAACCCCTGGCTCGTGAGCCAGTCCGTAACCGCTTGAATGTCCGCATCGGCGGGCCCGAAGTGCGCGCCGAATTGTTGCGGGGTCAGCCACTTATGGAAATTCGGCGAGTCTTTCGCTTGTTGTTCCGCCAGCAGTTGCTGGAGAGCTGTTTCTTGTTCCTGGCTTCGCTGTAGCAGCAGAAGCATGCGGTTCATCGGCTGCCAGTCCTCCACCGGTCCGAGATCAAACTCCGGACGCGCCTGTGGGTTGACATTCCCGTTCAGGCGAACCAATTGCATGTTGTCGATGGGCTGAGTGATCCGCGGTCGAACGGGCGATAACTGCGCCAAAGAGGATTCGCTTGCTGCTTGCGTCTGCGCCAGGC
>QHYL01000278.1 GCA_003224105.1 Acidobacteriota bacterium
ACTTCAGCCGCACGCTGGACCGCGACCGTCTTCACGCGCACGACGAAGTTTCGTTGCTGGGACGGATCAAGGCGCTCGCGGGCGCCGGCTCAAGCCAGGAAATCGAGCGCTTCCTCGAAGGATTCCCTCGTCGCTACCTCGCCGTGCATTCGCCCCAAGAAATTGCCTCCCAGTTTGGGTTGTATCGCAAACTGAGCGAAGAACCCGTTCAGACACAAGTAGCCGCGACGCGTCACGGCTTTGCCTTAACAGTGTTGACGGCGGACCGGCCCGCGCTATTCTCCACGATTTCAGGCGTGCTGGCCGGATGGGGCATGAACATCAATAAAGCCGACGCGTTTGCCAATGCGGCCGGAATTATTCTGGACACGTTTCACTTCACGGACTTGCACCGCACGCTGGAACTGAATCCCAGTGAAATCTTACGGTTCCGGAAGAGCCTCGAAGACGTCCTGAACGGCAAGGCGGCGCTCGAACCACTCTTGAAGAGCCGCGAGAGAGCTACTCGTGCACGCACGCCAAAAGTGACCATAGAAACGCACATCAATTTCGATGATTCTTCCTCGGCGCACTGTTCGCTGCTCGAAATCATCACCCAGGATCATCCCGGGCTGCTGTATGAGATGGGTTCGGCGCTGGCGCGGCTGGGCTGCAATATCGAAGTCGCGTTGATTGACACCGAAGGCCACAAGGCCATCGACGTGTTCTACCTCACCGCGCAGGGCAAGAAACTCACCGCGCAAAAGCAGGAGCTGCTGCGCGAAGTGCTGCAAGGAACGCTGTCTTAACTCAGGTACTTCCGGATCGGCCAACTTAGAAAGACAAGCGGGCGCTCAGCTGAATCTGACGGCCGGGTGTCGCCGCTTCGGTGATGGTGCCGAATTGCGGCGTGTTCACGAAGCGGTCCGGCGTGCCGAGATTCACTTGGTTCAGCGCGTTGAAGAATTCCGCGCGGAACTGGAATTTCATCCGTTCCACCATGCTGAATTGGCGCGCGAGCGCGAGATCCAGAGTCTGCAAACCCGGGCCGATGACGGTGTTACGCCCAACGTCACCGAAGGTGAAGGCTGGTGGCGTAGCGAACGCTTGCGGATTAAACCACTCCGCTGCCGTGTGCGTCCCGGGCCCAAAAATCGGCTGGCCGGTGAGGTTGGCGCGGATCGGATTCTCGCCCAGCACCGTGCCGGCGTTCGCAGTATCGCCGAAAACTGAAATGGTGAGCGGGAACCCGGTCTGAATCTGATAGACCGTGGACAACGCCCAGTTGTGAGAAAGCGCGTGGACCAGGCCGGAGTCCCCATGACCGGGAATGCTGTAAACGGCGCTGAGCGCGAAGCGATGGCGGATGTCGCAGGCCAGCCCTTTTTCCGCACCCAGGTTGCTGTCGTTCTGCGGAATCGCGGATTCGAACATCGGCGAGCGAAAATCCGGAGCATTGCTCAGGCTCTTGGCAAACGTGTAGTTCGCGAGCAGGCTGAGCCCGTGTGCGTAGCGCCGGCGCAGATTGATGTAACCGGCGTCGTACCAGCTCTGCGCGGAGTTCGCGAGCAAATTGATGGTGCTCACAGGGGTGCAAATCGCGCCCGTTGGGCAGCCCGCGGGCGGCGTGCCAGATACCGTGACGCCGGGAGGCAAAGTGGAGTTGCCGACGAATTCCAGAATCTTTAGTGGGCGTCTTGGGCCAATGGGACCCGGACCTGGAAGCGCATTGTTGATCAAGTCGGCGCGCTGAAGATGAATGCCGCGCGCGCCGAGGTAGCCGACTTCGAGAGTAGTCTCGCGTCCCAAGCTTTTCTCCACCGACGTGCTCCACTGCTGGACATACTGCGCGGGAGCGTGTGGGTCAAATGCCGTGAAACTCACGGTCGTCGTGCCAAGAACTGCGGGATTAAAGTTGAGTGATGTCTGAGCCTGCGCGGCAGTCAGCAGAGAAGCAGGAGGATTGAAATTATCGAACTGCTGCGTTTCGGGAAAAACGTAAGGCACGTTGTGGCGTTGATTGCACCAGGTATTTAGATCAACCGGCGTGAAGAAAATCCCGTAGGCGCCATGAAGAACCACGCCCACGCTGGAGAAGTTGCGCGAAATGCCGAAACGCGGCGCAAAGTTGCGCTTGTTCGAATAGAGCAGGCCGTCGGGATAGTCGTTCTGTCCGCCGATGAAAATCTGCGGCGTGCCGCTCTGGAATGTGAGATTCGTGTTCGTAAAAGTGATGTCATGTAGCGGCCTCGCATACTCGTAGCGCAAGCCCATTTCGATGGTTGTGGTTCGCGTGATCTGAAAGCTGTCTTGCACGAAGCCGTCGGCGGACCACGCGCGGAGCTGCATCTGCGGAATGCCGGCCTGGCGTTGCTTTACCGCAGGCAGACCCATAAGGAAGCTGGCGAGCGCAGAACCGGTGCCGTCATTTGAGCCGGTTCGCGTCGTGAAACCGCTGGTGAACTGATAATAGCCTCGATTCTGGAAGAAGCCCCACATCGGCCAGATGTAATCGCGGAAGCTGCCGCCGAATTTAAGGCTGTGACGGCCGCGCTGCCAGTTAAGTGAATCGCGAGCCTCGACCGTCGTGTCCCACGCGCGCATCGGTGTGGCCGCATAGGTGTCGCCCATGCCGGAATAGCCCTGGACGTTTAACCACGGCGCGCCCCACGCGCCCGGGCCGCCAAACCCGATACCCAAAACGCCAAGCTGCGAAACGATGTCGTTCGTGTAAGCGCTTTGCGTGAAGTGGCTCATGGACAGGCGCGACATCGTAAGTGCGGCGATGTTCACAAGATTCGGCGAAAGGATGCGGTTCCAGTCCAGGCTGCCCTGCTGCGCGAAGTCGTCGTGGCTCGTGCCGAAGCCCGGAAGATTGATGGGCATAAAGCCGTGCTCCGAGCTGAGCGAGTAGCGCGCGGAAAGCGTGCTGTTGCTCGAGAAAATCTGATCCACGCGGGCCGTTCCCTGGTCGTTGACGTGATGCTCATTTCGAACGTCCAGATAATTGTTGCAATCGACGCCAGCGGCGACGACGCCGGGCGTGCCCATCATGGCCCCCCCGCAAGCCATCATGCCTGGAGCCACATTCGGCTGCGGAGCGTATTTCTGAAGAAAGAGTTGCGCCGCCGTGCTGATGTCCTGCGTGGGAATCGTGTTATTGGAAAACGCGAGGCGCGGATTGGTTGCGCTGGCGGGCTGGCCCGGCGTGGTCACATTGTAGGGGTCGTAGATGGTGACGCCGCTGTTCTGAAAATTGCCGGCGATTTCCTCCGGTGTGGGAACGGTCTCGGTCATCGAGTCGGCTTGCGAATGCCGGTAGCCTTCATAGTTGAAAAAGAAGAAAGTCTTGTTGTGAACGACAGGGCCGCCCAAAGAGGCGCCGAAATTGTTTTGTACAAGAAACTTGGAAGAACCCATCGCCCCGAAAGTGTAGGCGTCCATCGCCCCATTGCGCAGAAAATCGTACGCGGTGCCGTGAAAGGCGTTGCTTCCCGACCGCGTGACGATATTGATTTGACCGCCGCCGGCTCCCCCCATTTCCGCGGAGTAACTGCCGGTTTGCACCTTGAATTCCTGCACCGCGTCCGGCGAAGGACTGAGGTTCATGGTGTTAAATGTCGGATCGGTGTTGGTCGTCCCGTCCAACAAGAAATAGTTTGCGTTTGGCCGGTTGCCGCCGATGCTCACCGCCGACCTCTGGCCGGGCCTCCAATAAAGCGGATTCATGTCGCCGGCTTGCGCGCCGTGGCTCATGTGCGCGCCGGGAACCGTGAGCACCAGATCGATGA
>QHYL01000279.1 GCA_003224105.1 Acidobacteriota bacterium
GGACCTTGTTGCGGGTCCGTGATCGTGCCGCTCACCTCGGCATAATTGCTCTGGCCAAACGTCCCCGGCGCCAAAATAACCAAGAAGAGCGGGAAGAGAAGGATAGCTCTCTGCATGATTTCTCCCGAGATACTTCACCCGTGAAGCCTATTCCGCACACCTCGACGCGCACCAGTTGACCCAAGTTCCCCGGATGGGGACTCGTAAAGAA
>QHYL01000280.1 GCA_003224105.1 Acidobacteriota bacterium
GCCGCGGTTTGAAACGGAATAGTCTTCGAGGGAAACACGCTGCTCCAATTGCGTGCCGGCGAGCCACTGCTGGTAATTCGCGTAGCCAGCGGCCGATTGTTGCACGTCCGTTATGCGCCGGACCTCGTCCTGCGCCTCGCGCTCGGTTTCGCGGACGATGGCATAGCCGGCAACGCCGAATTTCAGCGGCGGGAGTTTGTGCTTGGCGCGACGTTCGCGGAGGTCAGCGATTTTCTCCCGCACCCGTTCCGGCGGATCCCCATGCATCAAGTAGGCGTCGCACTTTTCGGCTATCAGTTCTTTTGCGGCGGGAGATTCGCCTCCCGCATAGAGTGTAGGGCGTGGCTTGGCCACCGGCTTGGGTTCGAGCACGTTATCTTCCACGCGGTAGTACATTCCGGAATACGAAAAATGATCTTGCTTCCAAACACCATCGAGAACATCGAGCCATTCGCTGGTGCGCGCGTAGCGGTCGTCGTGCTGTTCGAACGCCACGCCGTATTTGCGCGCTTCGTCGGCCCACCATGAAGACACGACGTTAAGCGTGAGGCGCCCGTTGCTGATGTGATCGATGTTGGCTGCATGTTTGGCCAGCAGCGCAGGCAGATGAAAGGTGGGACGGACAGCGACCATCAGTTCGATTCGCTCCGTGACTGCGGCCAGCGCCGCAGCCGTCGACCAAGCATCCAGCGAATCCGCTTCCACACCTTTGATGTCGTTGAGGTTCAGTTCGGCGATCAGCGTCAGGTCGAAGCCGATTTGTTCGCTGCGCTGCGCGAGCCGTTTCACGTACGGCCACGCCGCTCGCATGTTTTCGTTTTCGACGTTACGCAGCCACCCGCCGAAAACAGGCAGCCAGTATCCGTACCTCATTGATCTCATCGGGGGCCTCCCGTGGCGGCAACGCGATCCACGTCCCGTGATTCATGGCGCTGGGCTTCAGCAATGAGAAAATCGGCCAGCCGCGCGTAGGGATTGAAGCCGATTACCCGCACAGGATCAGCGACAAAGTTGGAGAGCGCGTTCACGTCGTAGTAAAGCTGCCGGCCGGTTCGCTCATCGAAAACGTATTCAATGCCGCCGACTTCCACTCCCGCGAGTTCGACGATGCGCTCTACGTCTTCGATGACCTGTCGGGGCGGCTCATACCCCTCGACTTTCATGCCCGTCTTTGGCGCGTCCACGGGGCAGGCGATGCGTGTGAGCTCCTCGCCGCGCGTGTTTTGGCAAATATCCGCGGGACACAAGTTGAAGCTTTCGCCGGTGATATGAATTCGGATGGCGTAAAGATATTTGCCGCCGAGCACCTCGACGCGCGTGATGATTCCGTCTCGGGCGGTGAATGCCTCCTGCACGAGGGCGGTCGAGTCTATGCCGAAGTAGAGACGATTCTCTTCGACCGCCGCACGCAGTTGCCCGCGCGAACTAAACCGCTCAATTCCCGCACCACTGCCGCCAATATTTGGCTTTAATACGACGGGATAGCCGATAGCCTCAGCCGCAGCCAATGCTTGCGAGGGGTGATTGATGACCCGAGCTTTGGGATAAGGCAGACCGAGCTTTTCCAGATTGGTGAGTTGCTGCGCCTTGGAAATCTCATGCGCGAAACACCGATAGCCATTCACCACGCGCACGCCTTTCGCTTCGAGATGCGCGAGGTAATTCAGGGTATAGAAAATTCCGTGGGCCAGGCCGCGCTGCCACGCGGAAGGGCTCATGCGATTGAAGAGCAGTGAATACTCTCGCTCCGGCGAGGCCGCGTCGTAGCAGTGATGCCGTGCGTCGATCTTCACCCAATTCGTTCCGCGTTCGTCGAGCTGCTGAAACAATGGCCGGAACCAATCCGGATGCTCGTAATAAACCGCAAGGGGCTTGTCCAATTTGTGGCCGTCGCTGTTCATTTCCCGCTCATTTTGACTGTCTCATTAGATGAGAAAAGACTGCAAGTCGTTCCCTTTTATTCCCTTTAGAGAAGATCGGGGCGGTTGCGGCGCGTCTTTTCGAGGGCCGCGGCGCGGCGCCATTTGGCGACTTCCTCATGGTTTCCGCCGATAAGAGTCTCCGGAACTTTCCAGCCACGGTATTCGGCGGGGCGTGTGTAATGCGGATAGTCCAGCAGCATACCAGTTGCAGCCGTTGGATAGTTCGCAGGCAGCCGTGAGGATGGGACGGCAGAAAGACTTTCGCTGAACGATTCATTTTGCGACGAAGCTTCGTTGCCCAGCGCACCCGGGATAAGGCGCGTGACGGCGTCCACCACTAGCAGCGCAGGTAGCTCTCCGCCGCTCAGCACGAAATCTCCGATGGAAATCTCCTCGGTCGCGAGGTGCTCCGCTACGCGCTCATCCACACCTTCATAACGCCCACAGATCAGAATCATTCGCTGGAGCTGCGAATACCTTCGCGCCGTTTCCTGACGGAAGAGTTTTCCCGCTGCGGACATCAGCACAATTGCGGTGTTCGGATCTCTTGCGTCCTGAGAAGTTGCGTCACCAACGCTGCGGCCCAATAGGGATTCGACAGCATCGAACAACGGCTCCGGTTTCAGCACCATGCCCTCGCCGCCGCCAAAAGGCCGGTCGTCGACAGTGCGGTGACGGTCTTTAGTGAACTCCCGCAAATCCTGAACGTGCGCGTGAATCAGCGCGGCCTCGCGCGCCCGGCGGACAATTCCGTGCTCAAGCGGGCCTGCGAAAAACTCAGGAAAAATGGTGATGAGATCAAATCGCATTCGCCGTTTCTTCAGTACTTAGGATTATGCGCGCCGAGGCCTGCCAACGGAATCGCGGATTGTCAATTTAAGTCGCGCAAGCCTTCCGGCAGTACCACGTCAATGCGGCGCGCGAGGGGATCGATTTTCGTACAGATATCCACGGCCAATGGGATCAGCAGTTCGCCTTGCGAGGTCTCGACTTGCAGAAGCGGTGTCCCTGCCACCTCTTCACCGGGAAACTGAACGTCGCGCACGGTGCCGAGCAAGGCAGGAGCTTCCGCCAGTGAGCACGGAGAGGACGCGACGGCGGGCGGGCTTGCCGGAGTTTCAAAGACGCTACAGCCAATCAGGTCGGAAACAAAATACTGTCCCGCAGGCAGCGACACACGCTGCTCGAGCGGCAAGAGCACTTCGAATCCGCGAAGCTTCTCCGCTTCAGAGATGGAATTCACATTCTCGAAATGAAAAACTGCCTGGCCGTGATGGTTTTGGCTCAGCCAACACGCACTCAACTTCGTGTGCCGTGGCTCGCCTTTGCCATGGGGATCTCCGAGAAGAACTTCCTGCAATTTGGTGAGTCGTTCGGGAAAATCAGTGAGGATTTCGGCGGCAACTTCGCCTTTATTGCCCCGCGCACGAAGGATGCGCGCCACCAGAAACCATTGTAGAGTGTCAGAGTTCAAAGGAGATTTGAAGATCTTGATGCGAAAGCGGCGGCGGCGCAAGCCGACGCGGGAACGAAGTTCTCAGTCTTCGAGAATCTCGAGGGTAAACCGCTTCTTTAATTTCATTCCGGCGGCGCCCAAAAGCGTGCGCACCGCCTTGGCTGTGCGCCCCTGCCGGCCAATTACTTTTCCCAAGTCCTCGGGATGCACGCGCAATTCCAGCACGGTCACCTGAGTCCCTTCGACCGATTTCACTTGAACGTCCTCGGGATGGTCCACGAGGGCTCGAGCGATGGATTCGACCAGATCCTTCATTTGGGCAACTCCGCTTGAGCTAATTTCCAGCGGCAACTTGCTGCGCCCTCCAGAAACGGTCAACGCCTCACTGGCACCATGGGGTAGTGAACCATAACCGCCGTGGAACGGCGTCCCGGCCAGGCCGGCACGCGCAATGTTCAGGGAGCTGGGGTGTGCGTTTACGCGATCTTCTGCTGACGTAGAAAACTGCGTACTGTATCGCTGGGCTGCGCGCCCAGACCAATCCAATGCTTAATGCGCTCTGCGTCGAGCTTAATCTCCGCGGGCTTTTTCAGCGGATCATAGGTTCCTACCGCTTCCTTGACGCGGCCATCGCGTGGCCGAGTCCTCTCGATAACCACCACGCGGTAAAAGGGCTTCTTC
>QHYL01000317.1 GCA_003224105.1 Acidobacteriota bacterium
TCTGCCCGGCGAAAAGGAGGCTGCTGGCTCCGCCGAGTTTCTGGTTGTAAGCCACGGCGGTAGCGGGCGTAGGAGAAATATTGGAAGGAGAAGCGGCTCGGCGCGCTCCGTCCGTAAACTCCATTCGAACGCGCGGCACGTTGAGCCCGCGATTCTCTACGTGAAGAGTGGAGACGCTGCCACTCGAGTCATCCATCCATTCCAGAACCGGACGGACGGAGGCTGCGGAGCGCAGCACCCACTTCCAATCATCCGAATTCGCTCCCGCATTGGAAGGTGTGCGGCGCAGTTGATCCAGCGACGCGTACATGGACTCGAGTTCAACGCGAACGACGGTGGTCAGGTTGGGGCTAACGCGAACATGTTTCTCGAGGGTAGGAAGAAAACCGGCAAGGGTAACGCGCAGCGTGTACAGGCCGGGGACAAGTTTGCTGCCTTGAAAAATTCCTTGGGTATTTGTCAGCAGGACGTGCGAGGCCGTTACTCCCGCGGATTCGGGAGCAAGCTCGACACTTGCGCCCATCTGCGGCGTGCCCGCCGTGTCACGCACCACTCCTGCAAGCTTGCCGAGGACCGGCTTCGCTTGCGCCACCGCCGGCTTAACAGCAAACGGAGAAACGCCAACGGTCAGGACCAGGGCCCCCAGGACTCGGAGATGCCCTCGTTTCACGATACTTACCTCCCCGGCGCAGCGCTCGCCTGAGTCTTGATTTCCTGCGGCGCTTTCACCGTGAAATCCGCCGTACGCGAAATGGTTTGATTCGAATGCACGTCTGTTGCATTCACTTCCAAAGTGTATTTGCCCGGTGGCAGCGTAGCCAGCGGCAGGAACCGCTCGATAGTCACTTGCTCCCCGGTTTGCTTCAGGTCTTCCGACGTTTCCTTGAACTGCATGCCCGCAACCGGCTCGTTCCCTTTCTTGACCGTAAACTGGAAATTCGCGCTGGACTTGTGCGTGGCGTCGTCGGGCTTCAAGTTGTAAACCTGCAGGTAGATTCCAAGCCGATCGGCCGTGGTGAAATCAGCTTCGAGTCGCGGCCGCACTTTGGACGAACCCAGAACGAACTGGCCGGTGCCGATTTGCTTTGCGGGAACATGCTCGATCTGGTCGGCAAGAATCAATGAACTGGCTTCCAGCTTGTCGTCTTGGTAGCGAGGCACGGCGAGCCGATTGTTGACAGCGCCAACATTTCCGCTCTGCACGTCCTTGAGGACCAAGTCCAGGCGGTACAATCCGGGGCGAAGGGGCACGGCCTTTTGATAGATGGATTGCAATTTCAGCGACTGCTGGTAAAGGGAATCAGGGAAGTCGCGGCTGACGGAATCCTCAAAGGTCTGCACAACGCGGCCGGTTAGCGTGGTAATGCGCCCGAAAATATTGATGACCGCGGTGTGAATGCCATCTTTGGCCTGGAAGGAAAGCTGGCTGTTGGGAATTTGAATGGTAATCGGAACAAGAACCGTGTCGTTGGTGACTTTCAGATAGTCCGTGCGCCAGTTAAAGTGCATCTGATCGCGAACGATGCGCGAGGTCACCACCGCTTCCAAATCCTTGAACTTTACTTCGGGGGGTTTCTGAACTTTAGCGAAGAGTTCGAGGCGGTTAAATTCATCCATGCTGGCAGGCGTCCCGCCCATGCTCTTCGGGAGGTTCGTACCGTCAGAACGCGTGAAGCGGTCTGCCTTCGTGGACATGCCCATGGATTCCATCAGACTCAAACCCGCGCCGGGGACGTGCAACAGGGCGTCCTTTTCTGAAGGATCCATGGTCATGTGATATTCGCCGGAGCCGCTGGGATCGACGAATTCCAGAATGATGTTCTCTCCGATGCCTTCCAAATAGCGCCAACGCCAGGTTTCCCAGGGATAGGTGGAAGTCGAGCCACCGCCTTCTTCCATCGGACGGTCGTACGTGCCGCCGGTTGGATGCGAGTCAATTTCATCGGGCGCGCCCCACATGATGTACATGCGGCCCCGATCCGTTTTCCAACCAGGAATGCCGGAAGCATAGTGTTCGTTGGCGTAAGCGATCCGGCGGTAGTGTTCCTCTTTGAAATCATTGTCCGGGAGGTCGGGATTGCTGCTGCGGCGCAGCCAGAACTGCTCGATGAACTGCTCGCGCTCCTCATTGGTGTCCAACTGGAGAAAAGCGTTGCGCTCTTCCGGAGTGATAATGTAGGGGACATCCTCGGTGAACCACTGCCGGTAGGCGTTATCGAGCTCCTTCAGCGTCCGCTTCATCTTTTTTTTGGTTTCTTTATCCAGCTTTTTGGGAGCCGGCATGGCGCTGGGATCCTGCTGGTCTTGCGCTTGTTGTGCGAGAGCGGCCGGCAGGTAAATGGCGAGTGAAAAAACTGATGCGACTACGGTTCGTGCTACCCGTGACATGGAGACACCTCAAGCTCTAGGACGTTGAGATTCTACCCCCCGAACAAGTTCTCCGTCAATTCTCCGTTAAGCGGCGCAAGCCCCTGCATTTTCTGACACTTGTCCCCTGGTTGGGGTTAGACCGCAGGGAGGGAAATTTGGTTGCCTGCCAAATTTTGACCTGAACGCGAGTACAGGCTGGCGGCAGTGTTCGAAGGGCGAGAACCAAATAGGAACAGTGAGACCTGTGTGCCCCGAAGGCAGGAATCTAAGAACGGAAGGTTACTGAACGCGCTGCGGCTGGCCGTCGGACCCGACTAAGGCATCAAAAATAGCGAGCACGTGGCGCCGGTAATCCACCATGCGCTCGAAAACATCTTTCAATTGCGGGTCGCGCTCGGCTTCGCGATGCCATTTGGCAAGAACCGCGCTGGGCACCTCAATGTCGCGCCGCAACTGGTCCGCAGAATGGCCGCGAAGAAAGAGGCCGTAGAAAAAGGCGGCCTCGCGCTGCGGATACTCGAGATCCTGCAGCGTGTCGGCGGGAACGAATTGTGGCAGCGTGGCCATAAAGAAAATGCAGTTTACCGAAAAGCGTTTCCGCGTCAAGTAGGACTTACGTTCCTTTGACGCGTTGCTGCTAACCCTCCTATTTCTTTAAGGTTCCGCCCCGCACAGACCGGCTCACACATCTTTTTTGTCATCGTTGCAGGGTGGCCCGGAAGGATTTAAGATGCTGAAAGGCATGGCAAGGGCACAGAGTTCGGGCAAAACCCCGTTCGGCGGAGCGGCCCGCCGCTTCTTGCGGTTTGGCGCCCGGCGAGGAATGCGTTCGATCGAGATTGACCCGGAAGTTTTTCGTCGCGAGCTCTCCGAAAAACACGGGCTGTGGGTTCCCAATCTTGCGCGGTTGAAGGAAGTTCCCATCGAGCATTTGGACACCGTCGCCGCAAGATTGATTCGCGATGCGGAGAGGCTCGCGCTCGTGGAAGGCGCGGGGCTGGGGCTGGGCGGCATCATCACTTTTCTTCCGGACGCGAGTTTCCTCACGATTATTACCTTGCGCCTGATTCAGCGGCTTGCCCTGCTCTACGGATTCGAAACGCGCGAAAGCGAACAGCGAATTGAAATGTGGAAGGCGGCTGCGGCTGCAACGGGAATTGATTACGGCAAGGATCTGGCCGGAAAACAGATGTGCGAAAAGATCGCCCCGCGCGTTGCGAAGGAGCTTGCGGCAAAGCTCGGAACCGAAACCGCGGGAAAGTGGGTGGGGCGCATGGTTCCCCTGGCGAGCTCAGCGATTGGCGGCGCGCTGAATTTTTCGTTTGTGCGTGGCTGGGGCCGGCGCACCCAGCGGCAATTGCGCGCAAAGCATCTGGAAGCGAAAGAGCGTGCGGCAGCTCCAAGACGGACATACACTGCCGCGTAGAGCGGTCCTTGGGAGGGGAGTATGCATAGAGCCGGGCGGGTCGGGAGCGCGCTTGCTCTTTTCGGTGCGGCGATGGCGCTTGCCTTCGTTCCAGTGACGGCGACTTCGGGTTCGTCTCAGGAAGGGAGTGCGCCACAAGCAGAAGCGGACAATTCCATACCCGCCTATCATGCGCAGGCTCCCAAGGGCGCATTGCCGGAAACGTTGAAGCCGGAAACTTTTCCCGATCCCCTGGTGAAAAATGCATACGCGGTTGCGGCGAGGATCAAGAAAACGCTCTACCAGCAGCCCTGCTATTGCCATTGCGACCGCAGCAAAGGCCACAGCAGTTTGCTCGATTGCTTTGCCAGCGAGCACGGCTCCGGCTGCGGCACGTGCATCTATGAAGATTTCTACACCTACGAACAGGTGCACAAGGACAAAACGGCGGCCCAGATTCGCGAAGAAATCATCAAAGGCGAATGGAAATCGGTGGACGCTGCAAAATACCGTCAACCGCTACCTTTGAAGTAATTAAATAGCGTTCCAAGCAGTTTAAAGTGGTTGCATCCTGAGTGGTAGAAGTTCTTGTCATGTCGCGGAGCAATTCGTAAACTACTCGCATCCCAGCCAATCATAATAGGAGGAAGAATGCATTCTCGCCTCAAGTGGAGTGTGTGTCTGCTGGGGCTCGCCGCTATGTTCGTGGCGGCGGGAGTCCCGGCACGGGCGCAGGACAAGCAACACGTTGTTTCTCTGGGCGATTTGAACAAAGACGCGGCTCGTCCGGCGGAAACCCGTCAAGCTAACGAAGAAGCTGTACGAACATTGCTTTCTTCCGACCAGGGCCAAAAAGCGCTGAAATCCGCCAAGCTCGATTACCAAAAGGTGGACAAGGCCGTTGGCCAATTAAGCGATGCAGACCTCGCCAGACTCGCGGAGCGTTCCCGGCAGGCGCAGGCCGATTTTGCCGCAGGGCGCATTTCCGACCGCGATCTGCTTTGGATCATCGTTATCGTGCTCGGCATCGTCGTACTGGCGCTGGCGCTCCGATAATTCATAACTAGCAGGAAGAAACAACCAGGGTCATCGGTCACGCGCGGAAAGAGGGCCACGTTCGCTTTGTTCCTGACGCTGTTCCTGGGGCGCGGCTTGGAGGCGGCGCCTCAGGAAAGCGCGGGAGTCTGGCTGGATGTGCCATTCGTCAAACAAAGCGAGGACGGCTGCGGATCCGCGGCCATTTCCATGGTCTTGCAGTATTGGAGCGGGCATGGCGTCGTGGTTGATGCGCAACGAGCAGACGCCGCAGCAATCCAGAAGCAGCTTTATTCACGCAAGGCGCGCGGTATCTTCGCCTCCGGCATGGAGAATTATCTCCGTGGCTCGGGATTTAAGGTGTTCCTTCTGGACGGAACTTGGACGGATCTTGAGGAACATCTGAAGCAGGGGCGCCCGCTGATTGTGAGCCTTCAGCCGGGCAGCGCCAAAGCGCCGCTGCACTACGTAGTGGTTACGGGCATCGACTGGCAACACGACGCGGTGTTTGTCCATGACCCCGCTCGTGGCAAACTTCTTCGCATAGAACGGGTTGACTTCGAAAAACAATGGCGGTCCAACCGCAATTGGATGTTGCTGGCGGTTCCTCAAAAAGCTGCGTGAAGCGGTTTTTCCTTCCTTTTTTTGCCTCGTTCCTTTTTTCTCTCGCGGTTTATGGGCAAGACTCAAGTCCGGATCATGCCCGCCTTGCTGCCGCGCAGAGCGCCTTCGATGCCGGGCGCTGGGATGACGTGGTACAGCTTGCGCAAGGCCGCGCGAATCAGTCTCCCGAGTTGGATTTTCTGCGCGGGCTGGCTCTCGCCCGGCTGGAAAAATGGGACCAGGCGAAACTGGCGTTCGAGGCAAGCGCGCGGAAATCCCCGCGCGATTCGCGATTCCCCGTCGAGCTGGCAGGCATCGCGTACAGGCAGAAGCACTTCCGCGCTGCGAAGAAAGATCTGCAAACGGCGCTGCGGCTGAATCCTGGCGAGGCGTATGCCAACGAGTTCCTCGCCACCATCTATTTTCTGGAAGGAAATCTCGAAGCCGCGCTGAAGTATTGGAATCGCGAACGGAAGCCGAGGCTAAGAAGCGTTGGCTTCACGCCCTCTTTGCAACTGAATGAGACCCTTCGCAATCGCGCACTGGTTTTCAACGCGCCGCAAATCCTGACGGGCGAGGCACTGCTCACCTCGGAATCGCGGCTGGACAACCTGGGCATCTTTTCCGGCAGCCGGACCGAACTCACACCAGCAGATTCAGGAAGCTACGACCTCACATTGCATCTTGCCGAGAGAAATCTTTGGGGTGATTCGAAAGCAGAGGGCATCATCTCTCTATTGAGCGGCGTGCCTTACGCGACGGTTTATCCGGAACTCTATAATCTGAACCACGACGCGGTGAACCTGGCGTCGCTTGCGCGATGGGATGCGCAGAAGCGCCGCCTTTTTGGGGCAATTTCGCTGCCGGTTTACCGCGACCCGAGCTTGCGCCTGCGCTTCTACGCGGATGCGCGGAATGAGAATTGGAATCTGTCGCAAACTTTTTCGGGCGCCGTGACCCCGCTGACAGACCTGAACTTGCGCCGGGTTGCTGCCGGCGCTGAATTGCGCTCCGTGGTAAGTGGGCATTGGAGCTGGCGCGCAGGCGCGGAAAGCGCCAATCGAAATTTTCGCAATGTCAGTGGCGTGGCGTTCTCCGCACAGCAACCATTTTTCAGTGGGGGGAATTCGCTCGCCGGATGGTTGGGCGCGCAACGGGCATTGCTGCGCGTTCCGGAGCGCCGCTTCACACTGGATTCTTCGGCGGAGGTGAAGGCAGGCCGCGAGTTTGCAACCGGGCTCGGACCGTTTGCAACTGCTCGCGGCTCGTTGAATGCGCATTGGTTTCCGCGCGCAAAGGGGGACAACTATGAGATGCGACTGCAAATTCGCGCGGGCGCGACGGCGGGCAAAGTTTCACTCGACGAACTCTTCCAACTCGGAGTGGAACGCGACAATGATTTGTGGCTTCGCGGCCACACCGGAACAACAGACGGCAGAAAGGGAGCGGCACCACTCGGGCGCAGATATCTTCTTGCAAATTGGGAGATGGACAAGAATATCTACGAAAACGGTCTGTTCACCATGAAACTTGGGCCGTTTTTGGACAGCGGCGCCATTGCCGATTCTTCCGGGCTATTCGCTTCCCAGCGCTGGCAGTGGGATTCCGGGCTGCAGTGCAAGGTGCGAATCCTGGGCGGCGTGACTGCCGTTTTTTCGTACGGTCGCAATCTGCGCGGCGGCAAAGGCGTGTTCTACGGAACGGTATTGCGGACGCCCTAACGCACGCCGAGTCCTAGAAATGAAGCACCGCTCCGCCCGATATCTGGAAGTTGTTTTGTGATTGACTAAAAAATCCGGTGCGCAGGTAATTCCCCTCGGCGCGGAACGATAGATGGGGGTTCCAGCGGTAATCCGCGCCGCCGCCCGCCTCGATAGCGTACGAACTGCGGCGGCCGGCCGAGGTCTGTGGCTGCAGGTGCGCTCCCCCAAAAATTCCGTGCAACCATGGCTCCCAGCGCCTCTGGCGCCACGCGACCTTTGGGCCTCCCCCGTAGATCACTACCTTGACGTGGTCGGTACCGATGGTGGCCAGCGAAAAAGCTGCGGTGATATTTCCCTCCACCCCCAGCCACTCGTTGAGGAAATAGGCGACCGAAGTCTTTATGCCGATGGCGTTCGCATTGAAAACGGAAGAGTTGAAGCGAACCAGAGTAAGGCTGAGACCGAGTTGCCAGCGGTAATCGTCGCGCCCGCCGTAAACAAAACGGGGTTTGGGAGATGGCATGGCTGGGTCAGCCGAGGCGGGCTCCGCCAGCAAGGCGGTGTTTAGGTGCGGAGCCGAAGTCATGCCGGTCTTACCGAAAGAGTCAGCGACTGCAAGCAAGTCAGGCAGGGAGGCCTTGGCCGCCGAAGTGGCCGAGAAATCCGGCGCCGCGTTGTCGGTTTCGAAAATCGGTTTGGGCGATTCGACTTGCGCTTGGGCCACACTAACGCTTCCAAGCACCAACAACGTACATGCACACAACAACACCGCACATGCACACAAGCTCTTCATGATATGCCTCTCCCAGGGCTGCCCCACGCTTCGTCAGCCACACCGCTACGGTAAACAACAGCAGGGTTTTTGTCTACGCTCTTTCGCTTAGAGGAGCAAAGGAAGCAACCGCGGAGTTCTCGGTTTTTGCTTGCGGGGACTTTCGGGAAGGCCGAACCGGTGCGTTAGTGGTTGTCGTACCGCTGCAAGACGCGCCAGGGTGCGCGCCCCCTAGGAAACCTGAGCCCCACAAAAAAGCGGCCTTTGTCAAACTTCTCGCAGTAGACGACTTCTGCCTGCATGGGAGGTCCCTGGTCGACGGGAGTTACCTCGATCAAGTCCCCCGGTTGCCAACGATGGGTGGAGCAGACACGAACGCCCTGGGAACTGACATTATCCGTGTAGGTTTTTTCTTCGACTTCGCCCGACTGAGCCATGAGAGCTGAGAGGCGGACTACAACCATGATGGGGAGTCGCTTTTCCGCTCTTCCGGTCAGATTTTTGTCAAAATGCATACTTTTACATGCCGCGCAAATGATTTGCTGCCCAAGGGCTGACGGTAATGCGCCGCGCTGAGTCGGTTGGGGGGCTAAGGGCTTCCTTGGTAAGTCAGGTTCGGGGCGCTGGGCTCGTGCGTGGACCGTTTTGGTTGTGAGGCGTCAGCCTTGTCTTGGCGGTCCCCTGTGGAACCCGCCAAATGCACTGCCACGACCATTGGAATCTTCTTTGAAGGCTGGCGCAATCGGTTGTAGACCGCATTAATCCATTGGTAAGCTCACGTAATCCTAAGGCTGACGGTGGGGGTTATTTGACGTGAAAGGGTGTTGGACTAGCGGCCGTGCCGCAAATAGTGGTCGTTCTTGCTCAGCCAATCTTCCCGCGGGGGGTCGAAAACGTCGAGGTCCAGTGTATCTTCGATGGCCCAGGCTTCATGGGGCATGTTCGAAGGAATGCAAAGGACTTCGCCGGCGCGAACCACGATCTCTTTGCCGTCAATGGCAAACTTCAGGGCGCCTTCCAGGATGTACGTAACCTGCTCGTTGTGGTGTTGATGCAAAGGCACGTGCGCGCCCTTTTTCAGAAAGACGCGCGCGAGCATAATTTTGTCGCCAACCACCATCTCGCGGCCAATGAGCGGACTCAACTGCTCATGTTCGACATTCTTCCAGGGGATGTATTTCGCTTGCGGTGGCGTGTTCATTGGCCATCTCCATAGAGTTTTGCCGCGTTATCGTGCAAATACATGCGCGCGAGTTCCAGCGCTCGGGCCTCCGTGAACGCGCCTTCGGCTACAAGTTCCGCGAGCGCGGCGGCTACGGCGGCGCGGGCGGAACGAGCTGCCAGCCAGAAGGTTTCTTCCGCGCCCACGGCATCGTTGAAAGGAAACGCGTCGGAACCGAACATCATTCGTTCGGGATAAAGAGAAATCCACTGCTTGAGGATGTTCTTCAATTCCGAGGGATAAACGTAATAGCCCATCAGCGAAGAGTCCGTGTAAACGTTTTTCGCGGCGGTCATCCAGATCATTTCGAGCGTATGGGGATAGCCGCCGTGAATCAGAACGAACTTCACGTTTTTGTAGCGCGGGTCGCGCAGCACATTCTCGAGATTCAGGGGATTGCCGTTGGTCAGGCTGAAGTAATCGCCAATGCCCACCGCGCTGTGAAAATGGACCGGCAGATTCAGCTTTCCCGCCTGGTCGATGAGCACGCGAAAAACGTAGTCCTGAAACGCGTGGTACTCGTCTTCGGAAGGCACGCCTCCCGAATGGTATTTCGTGTAGATGGCTTCCGCCGTGGCGCGTGGCGGATCGCCAAAATAAAGTGACCTAAAATAGGCGGCCTCGAATTTCATCGCCACGCCGCCCTTCTTCTTGTTGTCGGCGAGGGTTTGGCGAACAAAGTTCTCATAACCAGCCAGGTCCCCAGGCAAAGCGCTCACGCTTTCCTGTTTCATGTAGCGCTGAAGGACTTTCTCCTGTAGCGGAATGTAAATGGCCATGTCGCCGTTTTTGGCAATCTGCGCGTGATTGTCGAGGGGAAACAAGAACGAATCGACGAAAAAAACCCAGTGAAAGCGCTTGGGATTCAGATACGGAGCAAGAGCGACACGGTTCGCGAGGCAGGTTTCGATGTTCAGCTTATCCAGAATGCTGTCCCAATATGCGGTGCTGCCCGAAGCTTCGGCGGCCTTCTTCTTGTCAATGAGCCACTTCGCATGCTCGGGCTTGAAGTCGTCATAGGGATAACCGAAGAGCGCCTTGGCCGCGGCAACGAATTCGGGATTGTCGTCGCGCAAACGAATGACGGAACTCTCATCGGGGGGAGCGGCCTGCGCATCCATGTCCGAATCGCCGGGAAAAGTGGCATGCGAATGATTGTCGTAGATGGGAATGCGATCGATTTGCGTGAGCAGGCGCTCGTAAGTTTTCTTGACGTCGCCGCTGGGGAAAGGTTTAGCCTGCGCATGCGCCACCGCTGCGGCGCAAATCATCGCGAGAGGAATCGCAGTCGTTCGAATCCATGGATTCATCGGCATCCTTCGAACGTTTCTTATTCTGGCCCTGAGAGTTTCTACTGCTGAGAAACGGCTGCGCGCCAATGCAGGGAAACTCGCTGCATGCGTTCCAGCGCGTCTTCGAGCAGATTCCGTGCGCTCACCAGCGAGAATCGCAAATAGTTCTTTCCGCCGGGGCCAAACGCCGCGCCCGCGATTCCTGCTACTCCGCCCTCTTCGAGCAAAATCGCCTGTACTTCCTCCGCGGATAGCCCCGTCTCTTCGATATTGACCCACGCGTAAAAAGCCCCTTGTGGGGCCTGGCACCGGAATCCGGGAATGCGGTTCAACCCAGCGACGAAAAGTTCTCGCCGCTTGCGATACTCCTCCACCATGGCTTCGACGGCGCCCGTAGAGTCGCGCAGCGCTTCGATCGCCCCCATCTGCGTGAACTCCGCTGTGCAAGTAAAGGTGTTCAGCACCAGCAAATCCATGGCGTCAATCACATGAACGGGCGCGACGGCGTAGCCCAGCCGCCAGCCGGTCATCGCAAAACTCTTGGAAAAGCCGTCGATAATCACCGTGCGCTCGGCCATTCCGGGGAGCCCCCGGATGGATTGGTACTCGCCGGCAAAAAGAATGCGCGCGTAAATTTCGTCGGAAATGACCCAGAGGTCGTGCTTCCGTGCCACCTCGGCGATTTTTTCAAGCGCCCTAGCGCTGAACACAGTTCCCGTAGGATTGTTCGGCGAGTTAAAAATAATGACGCTCGTCCGAGGCGTGATCTTCGCGGCGATTTGGTCCAAATCCGGTTGAAGCTGGTTTTTTTCTTCCAGGCCAAACGGCACAGCGGTCGCGCCCAGGCCGCGCGTGAACGAGGGATAAATCGGAAATCCCGGATCGGGAAAGAGCACTTCATCCCCTGGTTCAATAAGCGCCATCATCGCCAGCGAAAGCGCCATTTTGCATCCGGGAGCGACGAGAACTTGCTCTGCTGCAACGTCCAGCCGCCGCGTGCGCTTCAAATACGCCGCGATGGCTTCCCGCAACGCGGGCAATCCGCGCGTGGCGCAGTAACGGTCGCGTCCCGCCGCCACGGCGTTGCGCAAGGAATCTACCGTGGGTGCAGCAGGATGAAAGTCCGGCTCACCCAGCTCCAGGTGAATCACCGAACGCCCAGCGCGCTCGAGTTGTTTTGCCCGCGAGTACACGGCCAGCGCGCCTTCTCCGTTCAGTTGCGAAACGCGGGATGCAATACGGGTCATCGGTGCCACCCGAAAAAGATGGTATCACTCCTCGCACGACTAGGAACCCAGAGGTGAGTTTTGCGCTATGTCCTCGAGTGGAATCTTAAAGGGAAATGCCAAGAGACGCATTCTTATGCGCCCCTTGGCCCAAAGACAATTTGGTTCGCCGCCTAGCTAAAACGCGTAGCGCAGCGAAAACTGAATCAACCGTGGCGTACCCACGGTCGAAAAGATTCTCCCAAACGCTCCTGGGTTCTCCACATCATTGATCGCGGGATTCGCGAAGTTTGTGTGATTCCAGATGTTGAAGAAGTCCGTCGTAAAGCGCAGGGACTGTTTCTCCGCCAGCTTGAAATTCTTGATTAGCGAAAAGTCCCAATTCTGCTGGTGCGGGCCGCGGTAGATGTTCCGGCCGAGATTGCCGAAGAAAGTTACTGTGCCATCGCCTCCAGCCGATGCCGGCACGGGAGGAGCCGCTGTGAAGTTCGCGGGGTTCAGGTAACCGTTATTCACGCGATCGTGAATACTCCCGCTTGTGAGGCCAGCGGCAAGGGAACCGCCTGGGGCGAGTTGGCCCCCAAGAGTGAGAGGAGTAAGGCCGGGCCCAAGAAACGCTGTCCCCGCTGCGGAATCCGTCACCGAGAAAGGCGTTCCCGATTGGAAGATGGTGATGCCGCTCAAAGCCCAGCCGCTGAGCGCTGCTCCTTTCCATCCGGTTTCATCTTTGTAAAACGGCAAATCGTAGCGGTAACTGACCACGAACCGGTGCTTGCGGTCGAAGTCCGAGAGACCGCGGGAAGCAGCGAGGCTCGATTCGTCGTTAAAGGCAGTGTTGAGCGCGGTGTTTCCGCTGGAAGTGGCGTCCGTTGATTTGGACCAGGTATACGCTGCCTGGAAATAGCCAGCGGCCCAACGCCTGGAAACGGTGGTTTGCAGCGAATGGTAGTGAGAGTAAGCGTCGTCGGCGAAAACCTGCATGCCGTTGTAGCCGTTGATGCCCGCATTGTTTGAGCGAGCCGGGCCATTCCCTTCCGTGCTGATTGTCACCGAGCAGGAGGCATTCGGCCCAACTATGCTTCCGTCGCAGTTCGCGCCTGTAAGCACGACGGGATTAGTGGGACTTGCCAAACGTGCCTGGATATTTGTGCGCGTCTCACGCAGGTGCACAGCGTGCGTGCCGACGTACCCGACCTCCAGGAGCCATTGTTTGCCGAGGGCGCGCTGTACGGTCAGGTTCCACTGCTGCGTGTTCGGCGCAACAAATTGGCGTGGCTCCGCCAAGCCGAAGAGAAATTGAGAGGGCAAAACGCCAGGGCTTCCGCTGGCGCAGCCGTAGTTCGGAAAGACTGTCGTGTCGCCATTGGGGAAACCCTGAAACACTCCAAGACAGGGTATAAAGTTCGGGTCGAGTACGCCTGCTTGGGGCAAGGCATTGTTGCCCGTCAGAAAGAAATTTGCGAAGCTTCCGGGGCCGCCTCCGCCGAAAGCTACCGGCAAGAAGGGCGCTTGAAAACTGAGTTGGTCCGCCGTGCCGACGTCCTCGCGAACAAAATAGATTCCGTATCCCGCGCGAACCGTGGTGGTATGGCGGCCGAATAGGTCGTAGGCAAGGCCGATGCGCGGCCCCAGGCCCGTCGTGTAGTCATTCTTGAAAGTGGTGTTGCTGCCGGTTGCAGTCAGACCTGAGACACCAAGACCACTGACGCAATGGCCATAGATGAACGGATATTGGCCGGAGTTGGCGAGATCAGCGTCGAGATTGCCGATGTGGCACTTGTTGTCGTGAAAGGCTCCCAGTTCTTCCACGCGCAATCCCAGATTCAATGTCAAATCATGCCGGATTTTCCAATCATCCTGGACGAAGTAGGCAAAGTCGTTTGCACGGTATTCGTGATTGTAGACGCCGCCACCACCAAAGCTGAAGTCTACCTGACCATTCAGCAATTTTTGGAAATCGGTGATGCCGCCGACGCTTGGCGTCAAAAGTGTGCCGGGAGCGCCGGGGGAATTGACGAAAAAGAGTTGCCCATTGAAGACTTGCGGAAAGAGCTTGTCCAAGTTGACTCGCGTAAACTCCCCGCCGAAGCGGAATACATGCTTGTCCTTCACCCAGCTTACGGTATCCACAAAGTTGAAGTTGTTCTGGGTTTGGAATTGGTCTGCAGGCGGAGTGGGCCCGATCTGAAACCCGGAGCTGCCGAGAGTGAATTTGTAAATGGACTGGGTCACATTGTTCGTAGGCCGATTGATGCCCACACCCGCAGCCGTCACGGGCGGAATATTCAACAGGCTGTTATTGATGCGCACGAAGCCAAACCGGAAGTCGTTCACCAGGGTTGGCGAGAAGAGATGCGTTTCGCTGACAGTGAAGAACCTGGCCGCTACCGGCAGATCGTAAGGAAAATCCAGATCGGTCGCGCTGATGCTGCTGGCCAGAGTCCCGCCTAGAGAAGCTTGCAGCCCACCAGCGCCAAAAGGCAGAAAGGACTCGGCGTTGGAAAAGAAGAAACGGGTGGAGATTTTGTCGCGGCCGCCGGCAAATTCCCGATCCCAATTCGTGGTGAACTGATTATCGGTATATTTTCCCGGCTTGCTGACGAGGAAAGGCGCGGTATTGACGCTGACGGAGCACGTGTCCGGATTAACCGCGACGCCGGGCGTACCGGGAAGTGAAGGGATCAAATATCCGCCCGGGTCGTTGAATTGATTGCTCTTAAACTGCAGCAACGAAAGCATA
>QHYL01000281.1 GCA_003224105.1 Acidobacteriota bacterium
AGGGAGGTTGACTACTTTTCCCCACTGTCCAGTCCACTGGACACTTTTGCAGTGCGATGGGTCAAACGTATAATCCGCATTGTGCCTGCCACACGAACATCTCTCGCCGAGGCCCAACTTTTGGCGGGTAGATACCTGAGAGAAGTGCGCTTGCGGCTAGGTCTTGGCCTCCGCGAGGTCCAAGATGCAAGCGCAATTCTGGCCGCCAAGGAAAACAACGAAGAGATGTACATTTCGTCTGCGCGGCTGGGCCAAATTGAAATCGAATCATCAGCACCAAGCGTTTTCAAGATTCTGAGCCTTAGTGCGATTTACGGCATTGATTTTCTCCATCTCCTCCAACGCTACGGCGTAAGACCAGATCGCGTCCACAAGTATAGGAAGAAAGTCGGTCGCCAGTTTACGCACCCTGTTTCGAGCACGGTTTATGAGCCAGATACAACTGTCACCGTTCCAATGCGAATTGACCCGCGCTTTCATTGGGAAACGACACAACTCATCAACAGGGTTGTCGCAATTTGGGGAGAAATCCCCGCAGCGTTACTTGCGCATTTCAATCCGCGTGAGCACATCTATGCCTACGTTGGACTCAAAGACTACACAATGTTCCCCCTTATTCGCCCCGGCGCTTTAATGATGATTGATGATAGGCGTAACCGCATCGTTCAAGAAGGCTGGAAAGACGAACATGAAAGACCCATATATTTCATAGAGATGCGAGACGGATATAGAGTTTCCTGGTGCGAATTGGAAGCGGGCAAACTCATATTAGTCCCTCATCCCGCGTCTCCTGTGCGCGTTCAGACTGTCAATTTTCCAGATGATGCTGAGGTGGTAGGACAAGTTGTGGGTATAGCGATGCGGATTGTGTCTGGATCAGAGACCACTCTGGAATGATAAGCAATGCCTTCAGTGCAATTTTGACCTGCGAAAGAAAAAAAGCTCTAGACGCCGGAGACACGCCCTCCGGGATCATGTCTCGATAGGTTTCCAGTTCAAGCCACAACGCCATTGTTCTCTGTTGCGTATTGGCCAAAGACTCCAGATATCCTTTTAGTTCGCCGCAAAACGTTCTGAGAGTCATTTTGGGCACAAGGTTGAATACATCCTTGTGCGTCCGCAGCAAAATATCGTGGACCTGCTCGGCTGACGACTCCATCGCCCAACCCTCATGCAAATATCTTCCCGTATAGGTGTCCCGCACAGAGGCTAAGAATGCCAGCCGTGAGAAGCCGGTGGGGAGATATGTGAACGCCAGTTCAAGCTCTTCTTCAACGCTCTTCAGAGTCATGCCCGCACTTTATACATGACATTCTTGCTCACAACAAGAGGTGTCCAGTCCACTGGACATTTTTTGGTGGTTCCCCCTGTTTCTCCTCGCCGTTGATAACTTCCGCTCAGTTCAGTTCCTTAAAGGAGGAACTACCATGAAAAATACAAATCCAGGCGTATCATTCGACAATCCGTGGCCTCCGCCACTTCCGCCATATCCACATTCGGTGTCTTGACGAGAGTCAGCTAGTTCAGCCGTTTGCCCGTCCGGGAGGATGCCATAATTTTCCTGGACGGGCCTTCCATTTGTCCGCGTATAATCGTGCCCACATTTATGGCATATCTGGGTGATGTCCTTTTCCTCATCAGTGTTTGTTGCCAAGGTCTTCTATTTTGGAGAGGCTGGCGCTGGGGTGGTTGGCAGGCTTACCCGTTCTTTTACATCTATCTCTCCTATACCTCTTTCTGGACGGGAGCCTTTCTTTTCTTTCCTCACACACATCCCCTATATCCAAGCGTTTATTGGGACAGTGAAATCGTGGCCGCTGCGCTTAGATTGCTGGTCGCATGGGAGGTTTTTCGTGGCGTATTTCGTCAAGGCACAGTCAGGAGGATCGCCGGAACCAGTCTCGTTATGGTTCTGGCTTTGCTGGCACTCACGTTTTGGCTGAGTGGACCGCCCCCCGGCGTTTCATTCGTAATAGATTTCATGCGCAAGATGGCACTTTCAGCGGGCGCATGGATCATTTTGGTGTTGGGAGTGGCTCGATTTTATGGAATCCGAATCGGACAGAACGCTTGGGGAATGGCAATTGGGTTCTTGATATTTGTCTCAAGCGAAATTGCGAATTTTGCCGCTTTCGATTTGTCGTCCTGGTTTATTCCAATCTGGCGATTCCTTCACCCGTTCGCTTATGTGTTTATGCTGGCAGTGTGGACGTGGGCGCTGTGGGATTACCTTCCGAACCCGCAAAAAGAAATTGATTCATCTCTTGAGTCCCTTCTTCTTTCTGAGTGGCAAAGGCAGTCTGCGGCTCTTCACGAAACGATACGCAGGGTTATCCATCCATGATCCAACTCCTATTGATGGTGTTCATTGGAATACTTTTTCTGGGCTTTGCCCTTTTTTTTGCACTTGGAAGGAAATCGGACAAAAACGAGAACTGCCCGGATTCTGAGGCAGAACTTTTGAGAATGCTTCGCTTGCATAGTCTGGAATTTGATCCAGTCAATTTATTCTCTGATACCGATTATCGGTTTCTTGCTTCCGAACCGCGGCTCCGGGCAATTGCACGAGAGCTACGGAAAGATCGAAAAGGTATTGCTCTGGAGTGGTTGCGCGAATTGCAAAAAGACGTATTTTCTATGTGGCGGTTCCGAAGTCTACTGACAAGGCTAGGCGTGGCCGCCGGAGTGCACAACGAATTATCGGAAGCAGTCCAATCTCTCCTGCTGTTGTCCCTTCTGTGCGTAATGCGTTTGTCCGTAACGTTCTTCGGGCCATTTGTTTTTGGCAAGACTGCTATCACCGTAAGGACGGGCGTCGAGAACATAAAGCAGTCCTGCGCGGCAACGCTCTATAATCTTCCCCGCGAGCGATGGCCCCAGATTGCAGCCGAGTGGCAGCGCGTTCAAGCCCTCTGAATTAAGTCCGCTCAGTAAATTTCTCTACCGAGGCTGGCTCCAAGAAGCACATCTATTGGTGTCCGGCCAGTTTACGAACTATCGCGTATTCAGCGCGCGAACCAAGATCGTAGCGACAGATACCGTGAGGGCCACCGGCCCAGAGGTTCATTAATAATTACCAACTATTTAATCATAGCTAAATTTTATTCTTTGCTTGACAGGCTCCTTGCTAGGCGAATATACGTACATTTGCGTTCGGGTCGCTCCATTCACCTGCTAATTCCCAGTGCGGGTTAAGCGGGCTAAAGAGGTCTTCCCCGCCCTGTGGACTTCATGCTCGGACGGCGAGGTGTCCGACCTCGTTTGAACCAGCAGCAAGAGTGTCAAGTTACGGGAAGTCACCTGCGACAGGCCCCAGCCATGCCAAAGGAAAGGTTTGACAAAGAGTCATCCGACAACAGTAAGAACGCCCCTTCCACACACCATGAGGTTAGGGATGAGTCGCCACGGCCTCGATTCGAGGCACTCATTGGTGTTTCGCAGAAAATGCAGGAAGTCTATAAGCTCATCACCAAAGTCAGTCGGCACCAGTATCCCGTACTCATCCTCGGCGAGAGCGGGACGGGAAAAGAATTAGTGGCCCGCTCAATCCACTCCAGCGGCCCGTGGAGGGACAAACCGTTCGTCCCGGTGGATTGTTCGGCGCTAGTTCCAACGCTCATTGAGACGGAACTATTCGGCCATGTGAAGGGCGCGTTTACAGGCGCTTCCCAATCGAAACGAGGGCTCTTCGAGTCGGCGGAAGGAGGGACGCTCTTTTTGGACGAAATTGGCGAGATGCAGCTCAGTCTCCAGTCCAAACTTCTGCGCGTGCTACAGGAGCATGAGGTCAAGGCAGTCGGTGCGACCGAGCGAAAACCGATCAACGTGCGAGTGATCGCAGCAACGAACCGAGACATCGCCACTGTGACGCGCAGCGGGGCCTTCCGGCAAGACCTTTATTTTCGCCTCAACGTCATACAGATTAGCCTGCCGCCTCTACGTGAGAGGAGGAGCGACATTCCACTTCTCGTCACTGCGTTTCTCGAAACGTTGTCCAATGAGCGCAATTCCGCGCCTACGATTTCGGAAGAGGCCATGCGCCGTTTGATGCTGTATGACTGGCCGGGGAATGTGCGTGAACTGGAAAACGCCATTCACCGTGCCGTGGCGCTCTGCACAAGCGGGGTCGTCGTGGAT
>QHYL01000282.1 GCA_003224105.1 Acidobacteriota bacterium
CTTTTCTGGCCCGCCTTATACAAAGCGCGGGAAAGCGCAAGGTGAGCGTGAGGGCTGCCAGGGGCCAGCTTCACTGCCGTGCGCAGCTCTTGCAGAGCGCTATCGTTCTTTCCTAGCGCGAGCCATAGCCTGCCGTAGGCTACGTGCGCGGCAAAGTTTTGCGGCGCTAGCGCGACCGCCTCCCTGGCATACTTCTGGCTCTGCTCGTAATCGGCGGTGCGGAGGAATTCCAGGGCGAGTTGGATCCGCGCCACGGTGTGAGAAGGAGAGATTTCGATTTCACGGCGGAATTCGTCGACGGCGAGGGAGGGATTCTCTTTTAACAGAAACACAGCATACATGTAATGCACGCCGGGTTCGGACGGATAGAGCGCCAATAATTGTTTGAACTCTGCCCCGGCCGCCACATAATCCTGCAAGGCGATCAACGCTTGCGCGCGTCCTGCTTGGCGAACCAGCGGGACCTGCGCTTCCCCGAGATCGGAAGGCAACTTCGGAATGCGCAGCGCGACTATTCCGAAAGCGTCCAGCAGTTCGAGATTCGCCAAGACGGCATCCTTGGGAGCGTCGAGGTTTGCGGCAGCGATCTGGTTCGCTGCCAAGGTCAGGCGCTGGAGTGCGATTTCGGGCTCGCCCAACAGGTTGTTCAGGATGCCATCGTGAAACAGCACGGTGAGCTCGAAAGCCTGGTCGGTCCCCAAGCCGAGTCTTTTTCCGCGCTCCAAATTCACGAGTGCTTTCGGGTAATCCTTTAATTGAAACTCGCTTAGGCCGAGCATGGCGAACCCCGGGCCCGGCTGCTTCCGTTCGGCCGTGACGAAATGCGCGAAGGCATCGCGCGCCTCAGCGAAGCGCCCCGCATCGAAGAAGAGCGTTCCAAGATGCCACCACCCTTCCGGCCAGTTGGGCTTGAGCGCGGTGGCACGCGAGTACAGCCGGATCGCCTCCGGAATCTGGTCGGCTTCCATCGCTGCCCGCGCGCTCTCCGCCAACTTCTCAAACGACTTGGGATTTGCATTGCCATGGGCCGGCGGCTTTGCCTGGTTCGCTTGGTCTCCATTGTGGACAGCCAGAGAGCTGTCATTTCCGCCACGCTTCATCGCAAGGGAAGGGTCTGCGGCATCCAGGCAGAGCGGCGCCACGGACGGAACGATTCCGCAAGAAACACAAATGAGAACAAGGACTATTCTTTGATTCCAGACCTTCATTTCACAAAACGTCCGGCTCCGTTGCGGATTTGCGAGAAAAGGAACCTCTCTAACATCCACTAATCAGCGAGGTACTTCAAGGCTGTTGCCCCTGACTGGCACCGGAGGGTCGAGTATCGTCGTAAGCCCACAAAAAACGAAGGAAGTGGTTTCCAACTGAATTCCTCCGAGATACTGGAAAAAAACGTTCTTGCAGTATTAGAAGTAGAGCTACACTTGCTCCGTAAATGTTTCCGGTGGAGGTTTGAACCATGAAGCGGCTAACTATTCTTCTCCCCGCATTCTTCCTGAGCGCGTTTAGCCTGGCGGGTCAGCAGCAATCTCAGCAAAACACTTCAAGTCAAGCTACTTCACCTACCGTGCGTTCGACCGCAAACGAAGTTGTGCTCGACATGGTCTTCCGCGACAAGAAGGGCCGAACGATCCACGATATTCGACCAGAGGAAATCCATGTTCTTGAAGATGGCGTCGAGCAGAAGGTGACGTCGTTCCATCTTGTGGAGGGCAAGTCTGCTGAGTTATCCGGCGCGCCCAAAACACCCGCGGACAGCGGGTCGCTTTCTTTAGACCCCATGCGCGAAGTGCGGCTGGTTACACTCGTCTTTGAAGGACTGGACCAGGAGGGAAAGCGGTTCTTCCGGCAAGCGTTGAAAGATATTCTCGACATGGCGCCGGAGCAGAACCTGTATTTCTCCATTGTCACTGTCGATCACGGGTTGCAGGTTCTCCAGCCTCTGACCTCCGATCATGCGGCATTGCTGAAGAGTATGGATCGGTCGATGATGTGGTCGTTTACACAGTACGAGAACCAGTCCACGGAGGTGAAACAGGAACTCCAGCAGATCCTGTCCGGGGGCGAGCCCCAAGTGCAGGGTGGCGCTGCAGGCGGCCCAAGTCAAAGTCAGGTGCAGAGTGCGGTCAATTATCGGATGGCGAAAATGCAGTACGACATGCTTCAGCAATCTGAAGCTGCTGACCGCGCCTACAACGCTCGCGCGACCATAGACGCGTTGATGGCACTGGTGCGGGCACAGTCCCAACTGCCGGGCCGCAAAGTGGTTTTGTATTTCAACCCCTGGTTGTTCATACCGGAGGCGGTCAAGGAACAATACAGCAACTTGATCAGCGTGGCGAATCGCGCCAACGTCAGCTTTTATACGGTTGATCCTAAGGGCTTGGTGACTTGGAGCCAAGACGAAAACGGCCGGCAGGGATTGAGCGGAGCGGCCGGAGAAACACGATCGCAGCAGATGAGGGGAGGAGTCGGGGAGGTATCGATCGGGCAGGCCCGCGCAGCGGAAACGGCGGAAAATGCGTTGCGCTCCAATCCGTTGCTCTGGCTGCGCGACCTGGCGCAGCAAACCGGCGGTGTGACGATTGCCGAAACCAACGACTATCGGGCGCCACTCAGAACTGCCATGGAAGAAGTGCGAACCTACTATGAGGCTTCTTATGCTCCCCATATTGCGGTATATGACGGAAAGTTCCGCAAAATCTCCATCCGCGTAGATCGCCCGGATGTAGTGGTTCACTCTCGAAGCGGCTATTTTGCCTTGCCACAGATCAAGGGCGGGCAGCAGTTGTTCGCGTACGAGATGCCGCTGCTAAATGCTTTGAACGCATCAGCTGCTCCCCATGATGTGGATTTTCAGGTTGGGGCAGAGCGGTTCAATGATCGTGGACCGAAAGTCGAGTACATGGTGACACTGGAGGCTCCACTCAAAGGACTAACCTTCACACCGCAGCCCGATCAAAAGACCAGCGCCGTCGACACAGCCCTGCTCGCGGTCGTGAAGAATTCCAATGGGGAAATCGTCGAGAAATTCAGCAAGGACTTCGCTGTGCAGGTCGCTCAGGATAAGGTGAATGCATACAAGGAAGGCAACCTGGTTCAGACGTTCCGAACCGAGTTACCTCCTGGTGCGTACTCCTTGGAAGCAGTGGTCATGGATCGCTTCGACAACAAAACCTGCGTGAAGAAAACCTCGATCTCAGTACCGGACCCCTCGAGCAAACTGTCCGTGAGCGACGTGGTTGTGGTGCGCCGCACGGAAGCGCTGAAAGATAATCAAATCCTGGATGCTTTTTATTTTCCTGGAGGCAAGGTTGTGCCCACGCTCACGAACACGCTGAAGGGCGGTCCAGGCAACATTTTGCCTTTCTACTTTGCTGTGTATCCGGACCGCGCGGTCAAGGATACTCCTAAGCTCACGATGTCTTTTTACAGAGAAGGACAATACCTTGGCGCGGCTGAAGCGCCACTGCCCGACGTGCAACGAGACGGCCGGATTCCTTACATCGCAAACTTGCCCGCGGATAAATTCACCCCTGGCGCTTATGAGATCCGTATCGGTGTCACCCAAGGCAGCTTGAAGGCAGAGGAGAAGGTCACGTTCCAAGTGGATTAGTGGAGTTCTCTGGGGCGCTGAGCGCTTGTCCTGCGTGGTAGGCTACGAAAAAGCTTTGGTAAAGATGCAATGATTGTGCGAGCGGCCCAAGGCACGAATGAAGCCCGGCCGCGGGCGCATAAGTTTTCAGGAGATTG
>QHYL01000318.1 GCA_003224105.1 Acidobacteriota bacterium
TGCACGCAGCCAAGAAGCAGCCCGACGCGGCGGCGTTTTGGGCCGACGGCCGGAGTGACTTCCGGGACGGTTTCCTGGGGAGCGAGTTCAGGAAGCAGCGCTTCCATGGTCCGCCATTTCTTTGGAAGCAGTTTGAGCAGCCTCAAGCCGCGAACGAGGGCTTGCAATCCGGATTTTTGATAGGCGAGGAGAGGCGCGCGCAATCGGCGGAGGTGATCCGGCCGGGTGAACGTCTCATACAAAAAATGACGATGGCGCTTTTCCGCGGAAGAACGCGGGAAATTGAGTTCGATTTGAGCGCGTGTGGCTTCGATAAGCTTTCCGTAATCCACGCCGGACGGGCAGGCGGTCATGCAAGCCATGCAGCCGAGGCAGGTGTCGAAGTGGCTGATCCACTTGGGAGTCATCTGTGCGGCGCCTTCCGCGGCGAGCTTCATCAAATAGATGCGCCCGCGCGGCGAATCCATTTCCTGCCCCCACAGAACGTAGGTAGGGCACACGGGCAAGCAAAAGCCGCAGTGCACGCACTTATCAATGATGGCGTTGGCGGGCGGATGATGCGGGTCAAAAGCGGAAGGAAGCGGATTGGGAAGCGTCGTCATGAGACAAGTGGACAACTGACAGTCTACCGTCCTTAGCAGGCCATTAGGAGAAGAATATTCGAGACGAATACTTCCAACCTGTTTCTTTGCAATAGGTTACAGCCGCACTTAAAGTAATACTTTAAACTTTGCGCCGCAAAGTAGCTTGCGGCTTGGTCCTGCCCGTTTTTTATTTCGATCTTGCGCCGGAGAACGCCGACGCCAATCCGAGCGCGATCAATCCGCCGCCGGAGACGTTGCGCTGGATGCGCCGCAGCCGCAAGCTGCCGCGAATTCGCTCGGCCACGGTTCCGGCAATCAGGGCATAGACGGAATCGCTGCACCAGCCCATCAGCGCAAACAAGATTCCTAGTTGCAGGATTTGAAGAGTGACGTGACCGCGCGCGGGATCAACAAACTGCGGCAGGAAAGCCAGAAAGAAGAGCGCCGTTTTCGGATTGAGCAAATTCACGAGAAAGCCCTGGCCAAAAATTCGCGCGAGGCGCGTTTCGCCTCCCGCTGAAGCAAACAGTTGCTGATCCGGGGTACGCAGAGTTTTGATTCCGAGATAAATCAAATAGGCCGCGCCCAGATATTTCACAAATCGAAAGGCCAGCGCGGAAGAGGCCAACACGGCAGAAATGCCCAGAGCAGCCGCAACGACGTGGCACAGGGTTCCGACTACGATGCCCAAGACGGAAACGAGACCGGCGGCGCGGCCGTGTCCAATACTCCGGCTGACGACGTAGGTCACCGCTGGACCGGGGATGACGAGAAGAACGGCCGCGCCGGTAACAAACAAGAGAAGAGAGGAATGACTGATCAGCATGAGCGGCCCCATGAATCTAAGAATGATGAATAGATGCTTCAAGACAATGTTCGGTGACAGCCAAAGACGGAATGGGAGAACGACTTAGTGGCAGGCGCAACCACCGCCGCAGCAGCCGCCTCCGCCCGAAAACCCGCCGGAGGACTTTGCAGATGCGTCGTTTGCGGAGCCATTGCCGGCGCTGAAAACGGAGAGCTGTATGGCGTTTCGCTTGCCCGCGCACTTCGGGCAGGAAATCTCCTGCTGCTTGTTCAGCACGATTTTCTCGAAGTGCGTCTGGCAATCCTCGCAAATGTATTCATAGATTGGCATTTTCAGACCTCAAGGTATTCCCTTGCATTATAGCAGGCACGGCAACCCGCGAGTTCGGGCGTAAAAGCAGCGGCCCCGGGTGAACCGGGGCCGTTGCAATCTGCGTTGCAATCTGCGGAGTTGGCAGGATGCTGCTTAGTCGCCGGCGACGGCTTCGGCGGTCTTTTCATTGGTCTTGGCCGAAGAACCACTCCCATTGCCATTGGAATGGCCGTTGCCGTTGGCCGGAGCAATCGTCACCGGCTTGAAATCCGCCGGTACAGCCTTGGAGATGTCTCCCACCGTGCCAATCTGCACCACGGAGGGCTGGGCTTTCTTCAGCACCAGCTCTTCGTAAATAGCGCGAACCTTGGCCTGCTCTTCGTAAGCCTTCTTGCGGCGCGCGCGGTCTTCTTCGGCCGCGGTTAGTGGAATGTCGTGATCGAGATGGCGCACGCGAGCGGCGTCTTCCGCGTCAATCTTGAGCGAGTGCTCGTAAGAAGCGAGATTAACGCTCTTCCCCTTGGCATAGATTTCATGCTTGCCGTGCGTCCGATACCACTCGGCGACGGTCGCGTTCTTGTGCATGTTCTCAATGATCTTGCGCCAGCCGATGCCGGTATTGTACGCGCAGAAGGAAATTTCGCCCTGCTGCGTGGCGTATGGAATGATGCACATCTCGGTGCGGCGGAAGTCGTAGTTGAACAAATCCTGGAACCACATTCCCGCGATGAATAGGAAGTTCCACGGATCGGTCGCGCGGCGCTTCATGGCGTCTTCGTAGGTGCGGTCGGGAGAAGTACGGCCATATTTGACCGTGGACTTTTTGGTGAGCGCCCAGGTCTTGTCGAATTTCTTGAACAGGTCGTACAGCGTCAGCCCCTTCGGTCCCTGGAAGGGGTGATAGTTCCTGAGCAGCGCTAGGGCCATCATGAAGTTCGAGAAGCCCTTGCCGCGCGCCGCGTCGGTGATGGCGGTGACGTCCTTGACAAGCTGCGGAGCATCCAGGAAGCGCGGCACCGGGGCCCACTCCTTGGTCTCCTTGTTGATCATCAACGCGGTGCCCACGCCGCAATTAGGATGGCAGCCGCAGGACAGCGCGCCCCACTTCTCATCCGGCCCATGTACAAGGTCGGAGAAGCCGGCAAAAGTGCTGACGAACGAGATAGGGAACCAGTCCCGCGTCGGTTCGACTTTGCCCACCTGCTTGCTCACGTCACTCGCCAGGTGCGAAAGCGTATAGCGCTGGCGGTGGCGGCGCTCGGGCGTAATGTCTTCATCGCGCCCGGTGAAGGAAACCGGCTGGAAGCTGACGAACGCGATCTTCTTGGGATTCTCCATTGCGAACTTTACGATGGTGCCCACCTGGTCGTTATTCACGTTGTTGACGATGGTCACGACCAGCACAATTTCGATGCCGGCTTCGTGCATGTTCTCGATGGCGCGGAGCTTCACGTCAAAGAGGTTGCCGACCTGGCGATGGCTGTTGGCGTCGTTGCCGATGCCGTCAAACTGCAAGTAGGCGTAGCGCATTCCAGCCTCAAACGCCTTCTTGCAATACTCTTTGCTCTTCGCGAACTCGATGCCGTTGGTGGCCGCCTGCACGCTGTTGTACCCGACCTTGCGGGCGTAAGAGACGGCATCCAGGAAGTACGGGCTCATGGTGGGTTCACCGCCGGAGAACTGCACGGACATTTGCCGGCGCGGCTTAATCCTGAGCGCGTTGTCCAGAATTTCCTTGATTTCGTCCCAACCCAGTTCGTGGACGTAGCCAACCTGGTTGGCGTCCATGAAGCAGGGGTCGCACATCATGTTGCAACGGTTGGTCAGGTCCACGGTGAGAACGGAGCCGCGGCCATACCGCACCGTCGAGGAACCGTGCTTGTGCAGGTCCTCGTCGTTGTGGGCGGGGATATCGCGGCCCGGGAACTGCGCCTCAATCCACTCGAGGAACTTGGAGTCCACCGCCATCATGTCCTCGTAATGGCCGTGGATCGGGCAATCCTTGATCATCCAGATCTGGCCATCGCGTTCGATGATTTGCGCTTTGATTTCACCGACCTTCTCGTTCATCAGGTCGCGCCAATCCTTTTGGCCGTGGATAATGGCTTCGCGGGCCTCTTTAACGCAATCCGGACAGAGCGAGTCCGTCTGCCGCGGCCATCCCAGCGTGGGCTTGGTCTTTTCCCAGGACTTGAGGAGCGGTTTGTCCGACCACTTTGGAGTGAAAGACGGATTTGGGTTGTACTTGTTGAAGAACTGGATCGTGTTGAAGGTGGCGCCTGCTGCTTTGCAGACCGCCCAATCGATCGTCCTCAGTAACTGCGTGCCTACGCGATTCGGCATAAACCTCTATCCCTCTCTTTTCTTTCAAAAGTTACCCAGAACTGAACCTTGAGATTTCGAGCCCAACCAGTCGCTGGAGCCATGCCCAAACGACTGCCCCCGGGCTCAATGTTGCGTGCTAGAGACGGTACCACGGACCCCAAAAACGTCCAATAAGTCTTTGGACACCTATAGTTTGAGGGCTGCCGGGAGGGAAGGCTAGCAGGTTGCGCCGAATGGTAGAAATTGGGGGTTGAATGGTAAATAGGGCCAGCGAATGGTGATTTGCCCGACCCCCAAATGGGGTTTATACCTAGTGCAATAAGGGCAAGTTTTTCTCTTCGTGGACAAATCCCTTCCAAATTTGTGCTGGAAATTCCTACTCGTTCAGAATGGGACGCAGGACAGCAATGGCGAAATGGGCAAAATTGGAAGCTCCTTCGTCAAGTTGCAGCCAACGCACCACACAATGGTCGGCCAAATATTTTGCTACGCGAGTTTCAGGAATGCCGAGGTGTTCCGCGAGGCGCGGCTTGATGACGTCTGCACCGCGGCGATTGCCGCGTATTAAGTTACCTACAGCAATCCGCAACGTTTGGCAGGTTTCCACGTAGTAGTAGGTCGTCAAATCGGAATCCGTTAGTACGAACACGCCCGGTCCTGCGGGAGCGCGGTCCGCGTCGTTCAGCTTTGACGGAGGACAAGCGAGCAAGCGCCTGAATTGCATCTCTAGCAAGGAGATTCGCGAAGAAAGCCCCGGATCCCCGTAGCGCCCTTTGGGGCTCGGCCCCAGTTCTCCCAAAGGTTCCGCAGGCGGACTGGGAACCGTCCGGCTTTGCGTCACTCGCGTGGCCATGGATTCGTCCATAGCTTCAGCTTCCATAACGGGATGCGCGGATTCGGTTGGATCTCCCGTCCTTGCCGAGCGGCTTGACGGCGGGCGCCCCGTTTCGGCTGCGGCTGGACTTCTCCTGCGGTTTTTTCCTCCGCGGCGTCCGCGCCTCCGGCGGCCTTTCCCCCTTTCTGGAGGACTACTTGCGTCGCGCTTCGTAGCTTCTTGAATTTCGCTGGTGACCGCTACCGCCGATTCCAACGCTTCGGGATCTTTCTCGAACGGCGATTCTTGTTCTTCTTGAGAGGATTCGGGCGAGACCAAGCCGAATTCTCCATCCATTTGCTCGGACTCGCCTGCAACAGCTTCCATGGAACCTCCGCCAAGCCGCACCGCCGCTTCCTGCGCTTTGCTCTTCCATTCGGCGCGCCGGAATTTTGCCGCTGCCGTGGAATACCACTTGGCGGCATCGGAATTCTGTCCCGAACTCTCGAACAGTTTCGCAAGCTCGAACGCCACCATCGCGTCGCTCGTCTTTTGATACAAATTGGCGAGTTGTGCCAGGGGGTCTTTGCCAGACCGCGCGCGGCGAATGCGCGCGGTGATTTGTTTCCAATCAGCCATATTCTAAGCGGCATTGTATCAGCGGATGACCGTAACGGACAATAAACTCCATGGCAATCCATTGTCTGCATAGTCGCGCAGGGGAGCCGGAATTTGGCTCTACGTCACGTTCTATTCGGTTTTTGATTGACCTTGCCTTTGCCGCTAAGTATGCTTGCTCAGTCCCTCTTGGAGGCGTTGATGGCGCGTTCGCGCGTACTCGACAGCTTTTCGACAACCCGCGCCTTGATCGCAGCTTTCCTTTCGCTCACGCTTTTGATTTCGCCTCCCTGGGCTGCTGCCTCCACAGCGTTTGGAACCTTAGTCTTTGCGAACCGCGCGCGTGTGGGAAACACCAATGCCTCTGTCGGTGCAACCGTTTTTAGCGGTGATCGCCTCAGCACCGATGAGATCGGCAGCGTTCAAATACGCGCCGGAGCGGCGCGCTTGCTGCTCGCCAGCGCGAGCGCAGCAACGTTGTCGCAGGAAGAAGTAAGCCCTGCGGCTACACTGACCGCGGGCACAGCCACTTTTTCCACGGCCAATTCGAAAGCATTTGTCCTTCACGTCGCCTCCGCAATCATTCGCCCGAATACGGATCAGCCCACGATTGGAAAAGTAACGGTATTGAACCCCAAGGAACTCGTCGTCAAGAGCGTCCGCGGCTCGCTGCAGATTTCCGTCGAAGATGATGTGCGTGAAATTCCGGAAGGCGAAGCTTACCGCATCGTTCTCGATCCAAATGCTGATCCCCAAGGTCCGCGGGGCGCGGGAACGAAGGGCATGGGTGGTCCTCCCATCAAGGCCGCCAAGAGCAGGTTCATCTGGTACGCGGTCGCAATCACTGGGGGTTTGACGATCTACGTGGCGCACGAAGCATGGGAAAGCGCCTACAAACCGTAACCCATTCCTGACAGGCCCTATCGACTGGTTGAGTCAGAGTTTTCTCCTTTCCTTAGGATCATTCTCTTAGTGGGCTATGACCGTCGATTGGCTGGCGATGCATTCCCATTTGCCATTCTGATTGAGCCAGACGTTGGTAAAACGCCCGCGCCGCGAGAAGGGTTTGCCTTTTTCCACCCCTTTGTCGCGGTAGATTCCCGTGCTCACCGCCACACTATTACCGTACAAATGCACGGTCACTCCCTCATTGTTGATCTGTTCCCCTGCGACATCCGCCCTCTTCACTTGCGCAAGGAATTGTTGTTTCGTACTGATCGAACCATCGTAGTCCACGTAAACGAGATTCTCGGCCAGCAGGTTCGCCAGCGCGTTTGCATCCTTGTTTTGCTCGGCCTGGTCCCAAGCCGATTCGAGCGCGATGATTCTTCCCTCTTCCCCGTTCGGTCTTGTCGTCTGTCGAGCCGCGCTCAAGACGGCGCATAGACCAAGCAATACGAACAACGAAACCACTGCTTTCATGAGTGAACCTCCTGAACGCGGTTTGCGCCAGAACATGCAGTGATTCTAAGGGGAAGACAAATCGGCGGGACGGCCAAAATCTGCGCCTGCCTCTTGAATGTAACCAGTTCCGGCCGCTGCTACATCAGTTCTTCGATGAAGCCGCGAGCCGCATCGGCGGGCACTCGCGGATCGAGACGAACGAGCGGGCCTTCGTTCAACACGGGCTCGGCCGCATGCAGACTCGGCACATCAGTACGCTCGAAAAATCTGCCGATGGGAATCTCTTCGCCCCAAAGGAGCGATTTCTCCATCGCCATGGGCCAGTCGGATGCGTCGTACGCCGAGTCATCCTCGAGCTTCTTCACACGTGGGCGATACCATTGGTAAGTGTTGTCGTGATTGTAAGTCACGCATGGGCTGAACACATCGAGGAATGAGAAGCCTTTGTGCTCGATGCCCTGCTTGATGAGCTCGGTGAGATGCTTTTGATCGCCGCTGAAGCCGCGCGCCACGAACGTGGCGCCAGCGGCCAGCGCCAGCGAAATAGGATTCACGGGCGCTTCGATATTTCCGAACGGCATGCTCTTTGTTTTCATGCCAATGCGGCTGGTGGGCGAAGTCTGCCCGGTGGTGAGCCCATAAATCTGATTGTCCATTACGATGTACAGCAAGTCCACGTTGCGGCGCATCGTGTGCACGAAGTGATTTCCTCCGATGCCGAAACCGTCCCCGTCGCCGCCCGTCACCAGCACGGTTAGTTCGTGGTTAGCCAGCTTCAGGCCCGTAGCCACCGCCAACGCGCGCCCATGCAGTGTGTGCATGCCATAAGTGTTGATGAATCCCGGAAGATTCGAAGAGCACCCGATGCCGCTGATGGCGACCACATTGTGATTGGGAATTTGCAACTCTACCAGGGCCTTTTGGATGGCCGCCAGCACTCCGAAGTCGCCGCAACCGGGACACCAGTCGGGATCGACCTTGCCTTTCAAATCGGCTACCGTGAGTTGCGTTGCTCGTTGTACGCCAGTGGCCATGTGAGTTCCCCCCCTTAGACCATAATCTCGTGCATAGGAACCGAGAGATGCGTTTTGCCGGCAAGTTGCTCCTTCACCGCTTCCACGATGTGGTGCGGCATGAAGGGTTCGCCGTCGTACTTGCGAATGTTTCCATCCGGAACAAAGCTCGTTTCGCTGCGCAGATAACGCGCAAACTGCCCGCTGTAATTGTTCTCAACGATGATGGTGTGCCGCGCGTTTTTCAGCAGCTCAAGAATCGCTTCGCCATGCAGCGGCACGAGCCAGCGAATTTGCAATTGGTTAGCGGAAATGCCTTCCTCATTGAGGATATCGCAGGCTTCCTCGATAACTCCCTTGGTCGAACCCCAGCCAATCAACGTCACGTCAGCCTCACGCGGCTCCCACAGGGTTGGCAGTGGAACGGCGGCTTCGATGCCCGTCACTTTGCGCATGCGCTTTTCCATCATGGCGCGGCGCTTGATGGGATTGGTGAATTCGTCGCTGATGAGCACGCCGTCTTCCATGTGTTCGTCCGTAGCCACCGTGTGGGTGTGGCCCGGCACTCCGGGAACAGCACGCGGCGAAATTCCGCTTTCGGTGAATTTGTAGCGCTTGTAGCCGCCATTTGTGGCAACACCAGCGCTTGCGCCGTTACCGTTGGCTTCCTTTCCATCGAGGGGAAGGATGAGTTCGCCGCGATTGATGGCTGGACTGAAGTCCATATCCTTAGGATCAACTCCAAGCCGCCCTTCCGAAAGGAGCAAATCGCACAGCACCAGCCCCGGGCATTGGAAGCGATCCACAAGATTGAACATTTCGGGAATCACCTTGAAGCAATCGGCGATGTCCAGTGGCGCCACGATCGCTCTTGGATAATCGCCAAAAGCCGCTCCCAGCATCTGCCAGAGGTCGCCCTGCTCAGTTTTTGTAGGGACGCCCGTAGACGGTCCAGCGCGCTGGCAATTAATGACCACCACGGGAGTTTCAATCATGGCGGACATACCCAAACCCTCGCTCATCAGCGCGAACCCGCCGCCTGACGTGGCGCACATGGAGCGGACTCCCGCATGTGCTGCGCCAATCGCCATGTTGATGACGCCAATCTCGTCTTCCACCTGTCGCACCATGATGCCGGCCTTGCGTGCATGGGCGGCCATCCAGTGCAGCACGCCCGTCGAAGGACTCATGGGATAAGCGCAGTAAAATTTAACTCCTGCCGCAGCTCCACCCATGGCCATGGCGATGTTCCCGCTAAGCACGGCGTAGCGTTTCTCCGTCTTGGGCAGGGGGTTCGGGAACGAGGTAAAGTGCGCCGCGGCATAATCGTAGCCTGCCCGGGCCACGCCGACGTTTTCAGCGACCACCGCTTCACCCTTTTTCCTGAACTGCTCGCGCAAGGCTTCTTCGAGCGGCGCAAAGCCGACTCCCATCATGTGGAGCCCAGCGCCCATTGCCAGCGTGTTTTGCGCCACTTTGTTTCGCGTAATGTCGGCAAGTTCGGAAACGGGCAGCGGACAGAGTTGTACGCCATCGGCGGCTTCGCCCGGCTTTATGGTGTCTGCGTTGAAAATACACGCAGCGCCGCTCCGCAGCAGTTTCAAGTGCCGGTCCATCGTGTCCTGGTTGAGGGGAATCAACAGGTCGATCCGGTCACCCATATTGGTGACTGGTTCCGGCCCGGTTCGAATGGTCAGCAGCGTGTGCCCGCCCCGAATGATGGACTGATAGGCGTTGTAGGCATTCAGGCTGAGGCCCCTCCGGCTGAAAATCTTGGCAAAAATGTCGCCCGGCGTAGCCACACCCTGGCCCGCCGCGCCACCAATGGCGACCGCAAAGGTCTGTTTCATGGCACCCTCTTGGATGGAAAGCCCGCGCTTACAGGAAAGTACAAGCTTCGCGCATGGCTCGAAGGAAGAAGCGGATTCCCGTGGAAAGCGTACTGCATGGGAATCTCCTGCTGCTCGTCTTGGTGCGGGAGTATACACCCAATTCCCGCCCGGATTCTTTACTTTTCAGAGCCAGGCCCTTCGGCGTCTCTGCCCTCCTCTTTGCCTGCATAGCGCCGGACCGCCACGCCCTACTGTGACCGGTATCACCCGTCCGCGTGACGACCGGCCCTCGGCCCGGCGCTTCCGTAATTGAGGGTTCCGCGCTATACCGCATGCAGTGTTTCCCCTCATTGAAATCGGCTACATTTTGGATGAGACTCCCCTATGGTTTACTTGCCCTGAGATTCAACCCTGCAGATCACCTTGAAGGAGTCCTTATGCAGTCCCCCCATGTCGCAAGCAAACGTATCGCGAGCAAAGCTTCTCTCTCAGGGGTAGCCTTCGTTGCCGCAGCTCTTGCCGCCGCCCAGTCCACCCCGAACCAGAGTCAGCCGGATGCCCTCGAACTTCTGAGGAACGTCGAGGCAACATACGCCGCCGTGGGCACGTATTCCACCAAGTCCACGCACGTCATCGAGATGAACGGCCCCAGCATGCAGAACAAAATGGAAACTACGGAGACGACCACCGCCGACTCTTCGGGAAGGTTCCGAAGGGAAAGCACGGGCCTAATGGGCATGGTGATGGTCTTCGACGGCAGCACGATGTGGACTTACATGCCCCAGATGAACAAATATTCCAGGATTTCGCTTGACCAGTTGAAAGCGAAACTCCAGTCCCTGGGTCATGCGGAACAGTCCGCTGGCGATGCGGGGACATTCGCTCCTGCCGCCGGTCCTTTCGCTGCCTATCGAAGTGTCGCTTCCAATGTGAAGGAGGCCAAGGTCTTGCGAAGCGAGAAGCTCCATGTCAATGACGCAGATGCAGACTGCTGGGTCGTCTCGGTCGAATATGAACTTCAGAGTGAACAGGCAAGCTCCGAGCAAACAGCCGCATTTCCGGTCAAGGAGCTTTCTCGGAGTAAAACACTTTGGATCGACAAGGCCCGCTACTTGGTCTATCAGGAGGAGTCGGCCAGCACCATGACGATGCCAGGCACTGACCGCCCCACCAATACCAAGGAAACGACGAAATTGGAAAGCATCTCCTTGGATGGGCCTGTCTCCCTGGGCTTGTTCACGTTTACGCCGCCCGCCGGGGCAACCGAAATGGACTTGTCAAAAGGGCTCGAGATGTTCAAGGAGATGAAGCCAAGTGGCTCCCCGCCTAAGGACAATCATCAATAGGTTGGCGCCACGCACGGGTACAGCAAAGAGGACACGCTTGCCGATGACGAACTTGAAAAAGCCCTCGCAGGATGCCGCTGCTGCCAGAGATCCTTGGCGCTCCTCCTGCTCGTACCAAACCTTCGAGCCTTCCGGGCATAGCTTCACTACAGAGTGAATCGTCCGCCTTGTGGTTTCGGCCTGCGGCGGACAATCGCTGAATTGGAGCGCCTGTGTGGGATCGTCAGGGAAGAAAACCTTCGAGTCACATTGCGCCATGCCCCCAACGATAAGTTCGGGCACTTCTCAAGTCCGTGATGGGCGTCACGCCCGCCCATGATTCAACGCCCACGAACTCAAAAATTGACTTTTGCGAAGCTTCTTCGCCTCGCGTTAGGACGCTGCGATCACTTCAATCTCCACGAGCGCGTCTTTCGGCAGCCGCGCTACCTGCACCGTCGAGCGCGCCGGGGGCGCCTGGTTAAAGTATTTGCCGTAGACCTCGTTCATCGCCGCGAAGTCATTGATGTCCTTCAAAAAGACGGTCGTTTTCACCACGTGATGCAGGTTCGAGCCCGCGCCCTCCAAAATACCTTTGATGTTTTCGAGCGTCTTCTCCGTCTGCTGCCGGATATCCTTGCCCACGAACTCGCCCGTTTGGGGATCGAGCGCTACTTGTCCGGATATATATAGAAACCCATTCGCGCGGATGCCTTGCGAATACGGTCCAATGGGTTTCGGGCCGCGGTCTGTCACTACAACGTCTCTCATCGTGTGCTCTCCTTCTCTTTTTCCGCATTCGCTGCGGCCGTTCCTTCATACCGCGCGCGAAACTCTTCCGGTACTCCCGGCTGCTTCATCCACATTCTTACAAATTCCGCGACGTTCTGGTGCGTTTCCTCTTCGAACGCCGCAATCAAATCGTTCAAATCGAAGCCTCTCTCCCGCCGGGCGTATAACATTTTCTGCGTGGCCCTTCGAAAGGTTTCCGGCCCGAAACGGTCCTGCAACGCATAGAAAAACAAAAAGCTTTTCACGCTCAGGACGGCCGGATCTTCCTCTTTCTTCGTTTTCCCGTCCTTTTTCTCCCCTTGAGGAATCAGGCGAAGCGCCCGCCGAATCGTTTCCGTGCGCGAATCCCCGCCCTGCGCAGCATCATGCCCCATCGCCGCGGCAAACGCGGGCAACATTGTCAGGGGAGGACTCTGCTCATAAAACGCAGGGTTCTGCCCGTATCCAAGCCAGCTCGCCGCCAGCGAAGGCGCCGCGCCCGCAGCCAGAGCTGGCGCGCCCTCGCTTAAGTCCACCACCATCGTGTCCTGCGAGATCATTTCTGCCGTTGTGCGTTCATTTTCTTCTTGACCGAGAAGTTTCGCTCTCCGCGGATTGAGATTCGTAGAGCAACCCGCCGCCACTGGGCATTCCACGATCCAGGTTTGCGAAGCCTCTTTGTTGCGGGCTCCAAACGCGGCATCGTACGCGGCCATCACACGACCGAGCGCATCGCTGGCATCCCGTAGCTTCGCGGAGTCCTGCGGTTTGCTCGTCCACAAATGCAATTTCTCGCTGCTGTTGCCGATTTCCGCGGCAATGTATCGTCCGGAAATCACAAAAGGATATGGATCATTCTTTCCCTGTTCTGCTCGAACAACCGTCTCTCCGCCCTTTCTCGAAGTTTTCTTTTGCACGCCGCTGGTGTGAATCTGAAATCCATCCGGCACGGCCACGAGCAGATTCCATTTCTTCGGGGGCTCGCCGCCCGTGCCGAAGAGTCCGTCGGGGGGAAGCAACCCCGCGCTCCACGCAGCCGCCGGCAGAAAAAAGGCATCACCCGAAAAACTTGCTGAAGTCTCTCCTGCCTGCGGAGGCAAAAACTCGGTTGTCAAATGCAGCGTGTGCCGCGAGGCCATCTTCCACGGTTCCGCGAACTTCGCAATCGTGTTTCGAGGCGTGTCGGGATCCAGTGTCAGCGTTAGCTCTGCCGAATCCCAGATTGCGTGCAGCCCGCTCGAACGAAAGCGTCTTCCCGGCAAACGCAATTCTAATTCCGCCAACGGCCGCGTGCCCCTGTTCTTCAGTTGATAGTCGGCGGCGACCTCAATCCGCGGCTCAGGCTTGGCCACAAACCGCACGCGAATTTCCTGCTTTTCAATGACGTAGCCAGGCCCCAGCGCCACGGCACAAGAAGCCGCCCAAAACGAAAGCGCGGCCGTTGGAATCGCCCACAGAAGGCGTGAAATAGGTTGGACTTTCACAACGCAAGATTGTAACGAGGAACGCGCAGAAGAAAAAGCCGCCCGGGAAGGGTCAGAGCTTCACATGGAGATGCGTTTCGCCCTTAGACATATTTCAAAAGGTTTGGAATTTGCGGCTCAGGTTGTTGCGGTTCGAAAGGATGTCCATGCTCACCTAGTAGCGGCGCCGGCCCCGAACTCGCGTAAACCCGGTGTTTGCATGATTTCTATTCGCTTCGCGCACCGCTGCTTCCTTGTCCGCCTCGGCATCCGTCATGCCCCGGTTGATGCGCTCCATAATCTGCGCCTCGGTGAGTCCTGTGTTTTTCAGCCGGCCGATTTCCGCGCTGCTCATCGTGCGCTGGCCCTTCATCCTTTTGTGCAAAATCGTATCCACGGCAGGATCCGACAACCCAACCAGGCGAAGCATAACCGCGTCGCCGCTCAGGTTATCCAGCTGATCCGCCTTGGTCATTTCCAGAATCACCGACTCGGCGTAACCGGCATGCATCAAATTGACCGCGGAATCCGCGCTCGAGAACGGATGCTGGTGGCTGTGGGCATCCGCAATCGCCTGCACGCAAGCGTCGTCGCTGACTCCCGCCTGCTTCATCTTCGTGAGCTGCCCCACTTCGGCGTCCGAAGTGTTCAGTTTCTTGAGCTGCTCCACGCTGCTCGACCACATGCCGGATTGGTCGAGTGGCCGGTAATCGGTAAACAGATGCTGGTTGCATCCGTACAATCGCAGCAGCAAAAACGCCGCAGGAATGAGCTTGTAGTTCATAATTTCATTTTATCGGGAGCAAGGGGAGCGGCGCAGAAGTGTGCTGTGCGAGACACCCGGCGAAAGTACAGGCGGAAAAAACACAATCCTCAGTTCTAAGCTTCAGTTTTCAGTTCTGTCATAGAAATCAATCCAATCCGCAAAATGTAAGCTGCCCTCTTCGAGGTAAAGCATTATCTTCCGGTCGACACGGGGTATAGAGAGATCCTTTTCTTTTCATTTCCAGGACAGGCCCAGGACTGAGAATCAAAAGCCCGACGAAGTCCCCTAAGAATGAAAGCTAAAAACTAAGAACTAAAAACTTAGAACTGAAAACTAACCCTGAAAACTGCAGTCAGCTGGCGGCTTGGTAGATTCGCTCGACGCCGTAAACCCCGGGAATTTTCTTGATGTTGGCGAGGATGGTTTCGAGCTGCCGCCGGTCGGC
>QHYL01000283.1 GCA_003224105.1 Acidobacteriota bacterium
TCGGGATCGAAGTCTCCGACGATCGCGAGGCTTGCATTGTTAGGAGCGTAGTAGAGTTTGAAAAAGTTCCTGACATCTTCGAGTTTTGCGGATTGAATGTCCTGGTGGGAACCGATGACATCGCCGTAGTACGGGTGGCCTTTCGGAAAGAGTTGATGGAACAAGCCCTCCTCCACAACTCCGTAGGGCTGGTTTTCCACGCTTTGCCGCCGTTCGTTGCGCACGACGTCCTGCTGATTCGAGAGATTCGCCTGATCCAACTTGTCCGGCAGATATCCCATGCGGTCAGACTCGAGCCAAAGTGCCAGTTCCAGCTGATTCGCGGGAAGCGTCTCAAAATAATTGGTGCGGTCGAAATCGGTGGTTCCATTGATGTCGCTGGCCCCTGCCCCTTCCAGGTAGTGAAGGTGCGAGCTCCCGGGCACATGCCGCGAGCCTTCAAACATCATATGCTCGAAAAGATGCGCGAATCCCGTGCGGCCCGGAAGCTCGTTCGCCGGGCCAACGTGGTACCACAAATTGACGGCAACCATCGGCAAGCGGTGATCTTCTGAAAGGATGACGAGGAGTCCGTTCTGCAGCTTGTATTTTTCGAATTTAAGCCGCGGCACTTCCAACGGTGCGGGCTTGGGAGCAGCCTTCTGCGTTTGCGGACTGGCTGCAGACTTTGTTGAGCTTTGCAATGCCGGTTGTGAGGGAGCCGGGTTTTGTCCCGCGGAGCCCGCCGCAAGAATCAAGAATGCTCCTGCTGCGAGCAACAGCACACGCTTATCAGACGCCTTCATCAAAGTTTCCTTTCAGATGGATACACATCGGTACAGATTGACGCTTGACCGCGCTCGCAGGTGTCCCGAAGAACCTGGACATAGCTTACCTTGCTTCTCTGGGAGTGCAAGCATTTTGCCTCATACGATACTTTGACGGCGACGGAGCGCCAGCGTTTGGCTATGTCGGCCTGCGGCCTACAATTGCACCTCGGTGTACTGGCCTCGAAGGCTCTCATTCGCGCAGGCCGCGCAAACCTCGTATACTGTGAGCTCTGGCCGGACAATGGTTTCTTGCGTCCAGAAAAGCAAGGCTGCCGCACTCCAAAATTAGAGCCATAAAGCCGTCAGGAATATGTGAGGGCATAGCGTGTCCGCTTCCGTCCTGAAAACTGCCGCAAATCGCAAATCTCCCGAATTTGAAAAGAACACGCGCCGCATGATCGATCTCCTCACGGAAATCAAGAATGAAGAGGAGCAGATTCGCCAGGGCGGTGGCGCCAAAGCCATTGAGGCGCAGCATAAAAAAGGGCGGCTGACGGCGCGGGAGCGCATCGCAAAACTCATCGACCCGGGTTCGCAGTTTTTCGAGTTGGCGATTTATGCGGCATTCGAAATGTACGCAGAATGGGGCGGGGCGCCTTCCGCCGGCACGGTTACCGGGCTTGCCAAGGTTTGCGGGCGTACGTTCATGATTATCGCGAATGACGCTACGGTGAAAGCGGGCGCGTTCTTCCCCATGACGGCGAAGAAAGTGATTCGCGCGCAGAATATTGCCATCGAGAATCACATTCCCACGATTTACCTGGTGGATTCCGCCGGGGTGTTTCTGCCGCTGCAGGAGGACGTTTTTCCCGATACCGACGACTTTGGCCGCGTGTTCCGCAACAACGCAGTAATGAGCGCGATAGGCATTCCACAGATTACCGCCATCATGGGCATGTGCGTGGCAGGCGGCGCATATCTTCCGGTGATGTGCGATCACATTCTGATGACGGAGGGCTCGGGATTGTTTTTGGCGGGCCCTGCGCTGGTGCAGGCCGCTATTGGGCAAAAATCTTCGGCCGAAGAGCTTGGTGGCGCCAAAATGCATTCTCAAATCAGTGGCACGGTGGATTTCCGCGAGCCGAATGATGAAGCGTGTATCGCGCGGATTCGTGCGCTTGTGGACAAAGTAGGCGCGCCCAGCCCCTCACCGTTCAGCCATGTGCAGGCACGGGAACCGCTCTATTCCGGGGACGAAATCTACGGGATATTTTCGAGCGATCCTGCCAAACAGTACGACATGCGGGAAATCATCGCGCGCATTGTGGACGCGGGCGAATTCGAGGAATATCGCGCCGAATATGGCGAGACGCTGCTTTGCGGGTATGCGCGCGTTGGCGGGTGGGCGGTCGGCATTGTGGCTAATCAGAAAAAGCACGTCCAGACGCAGGCGCGCGGCTCGGATCAGAAACGCATTGAATTTGGGGGAGTCATTTACACCGAATCCGCAGAAAAGGCGGCACGCTTCATTCTGGATTGCAACCAGAACCGCATTCCGCTTGTTTTTCTGCATGATGTGAACGGCTTCATGGTCGGCAAAGACGCGGAGTGGAGCGGGATCATCCGCGCGGGCGCAAAAATGGTCAATGCGGTCGCAAACAGCGTGGTTCCCAAGATTTCAGTGATTTGTGGGGGCAGTTTTGGCGCGGGTCATTATGCCATGTGCGGAAAGGCTTATGATCCGCGATTTATTTTTGCATGGCCGACGGCGCGCTACGCGGTGATGAGCGGCGATTCTGCAGCGGGCACGCTGGTGGAAATCAAGTTGAAGCAACTCGAACGCGAAGGCAAGAAAGTCGACGAAAAGCAGAAGAAAGAATTGTACGAATTCGTCCGCGGCACTTATGAGCATCAGACGGATCCACGTTACGCCGCCGCTCGCCTTTGGGTGGATGCCATCATTGACCCAGCGCACACGCGAGAGGCGCTTATCTGGGCATTGGAAGCGGCCTCACTTAACCCTGAAATTCGAGAGTTTAAGACGGGCGCGCTGCAGACTTGAGCAAACTCGAAATCGTGCTCCGGGCGCTTCTCGCCAATTTCATTGTCCAGGTTCTGCCACTCTTGATGATTGCGGCTGCGAGTAGAATTGAATAAGGAGAGCGAGTAGCGAGTGGAAGAGACAACGAAAATCATCGAATGCCCGAGGGATGCGTGGCAGGGACTTCCGGATTTTATCCCGACCGATTACAAAGCGGAATATCTGCAGGAGCTTGTAATCGCCGGATTCCGCCACATTGACGCGGTCAGCTTCGTTTCGCCAAAGCACGTCAGGCAAATGGCGGACAGCGAAGAGGTGATGACAAAGTTCACCGCTTCCCTCCCCCCGAATGTAAAGCCGCCGGAAATCATAGGAATTGCCGTCAACAAAAAAGGGTTGGAGCGCGCGCTGGCTACACCGGGCGTGACCACCATCGGCTACCCTTATTCGGTGTCGGCCTATTTCCGCCGCGCGAACGCCAACATGACGCGTGGCGAATCCCGCGCACTGGTAGAGAAATTAAAAAAGGAAACCGTTGCGGCGAATCGGGGATTGGTTATTTATATTTCGATGGCCTTTGGAAATCCGTACGACGAACCCTGGGGGCCGGAGATCGTTGCCGACACTTTGGAATGGCTCAAGAACACGCGCGTTCGGACGGTTTCTTTGGCCGACACGGCGGGCACAGCGACGCCAGAGGTCGTGGGCGATTTGTACCGACAGGTGAAGGGCCATGTTGCGGGAATCGAGCTCGGTGTGCATCTGCACAGCCGGCCTGAGAATGCGGAAGAAAAAATCCTGGCAGCATATGAAGCGGGATGCCGGCGGTTCGATAGCGCCCTTACGGGGCTCGGCGGCTGCCCGTTTGCCGGAGATAATCTGGTTGGCAACATTGCGACGGAAGACGTGCTGGCCGCGCTTGGCAAGGCCGGCGCCGATCCGGGAATTGAGCCCGCGCGGCTATCCAAAGCGCTCGAAATGACCAATGAGATTCGCGCAAAATACGCTCATGCTCCACTCGTGAATTGAGAGGAGATTTGAATTATGTATTCCACGCTCATCCTGGACATCGCCGGACAGATCGCGGCGATCACGCTGAACCGCCCGGACAAACGCAACGCCATGTCGGCTGCGATGATTGCCGAACTGCAATCGGCGCTCGATGAAATCGAGAGGAGCCATGCTCGCGTGGGAATTCTGACGGGCACGGGAAAAGCATTTTGCTCCGGCATGGATCTGGAAATGCTTGCGGCGATTGCACAGCAGTCGCCCGCGGAAAACCAGGAAGATTCGCGGCGGATGGCGAAAATGTTCCGGCGCATCTGGAGTTTTCCGCGGCCACTGATCGCGGCGGTCAACGGCGCTGCGCTGGCGGGAGGGTGCGGGATTGCCACGCTGTGCGATTTCACTCTGGCGGTGCCGGAAGCAAAGTTCGGATATACCGAAGTGAAGATCGGATTTCTCCCCGCGATTGTCTCAGTGTTTCTGACGCGTCAAATCGGGGAAAAGAAAGCGCGCGACCTTCTGCTTACCGGAAGA
>QHYL01000319.1 GCA_003224105.1 Acidobacteriota bacterium
CGCCGCAAAAGGCAAAAATCCCGCCCCTGTAGCCACGCCCGTCGCTGCCACCGGCCAGGCCAACGCCGCCAAATCCGAAGCCCCCAAGCCTCTCAAAGACAGCGTCCGCATCCTCACCAGCATCGAGTTCCTCCAGGGCGGCGTGAAGGTCTACGAATCCAAGCCCGTGGTCACCAACCAAGTCGCCGCCCCCGAGCGCAAAGCCGTCGTCCTGCAAATGGATGTGCCCCTGCAACCGCTGAAGCCCGGCCTCTACCTCTGCCAGCTCAATATCATCGACGACATCTCCGGCACCTTCGCCTTCCCCCGCTTCCCCGTCCTAATCCGCGAAGCCCAGCCGCCAGCCGCATCCAAAGCCGGAAACTAACGTCAAGGCGTAGCGCGGGTACACCAGGTTTTGGTTTGTAAAACCTGGGTCTTTCGGTTCCTCCCTCTTCACTCCCCACGTCACCTGAACACCAACCTCCGTTCGATGCAAACGATGAGAATCGAACACCGTGGGTGCCCCAGGTTTTGGTTTGTAAAACCTGGGTCTTCGCGGTTTCCTTCTTTTCTTCACACGTCAATTTGAACTAGGACTATCCCCGCCCGTGCGTAGAATCCCCAACTGCTCCACGGCCAGTCTTTCGGATGCTTCACCAGCTTACGAATCATGGGATTCGCATGCATGTAGTTCAGTTTCTCGATCCTCTTCCGCTCGCTATACACATTGAAATCGTAAAACCGCGCCTGCCAAAACGCCCGCAATGCCTCTCCTGGCTCCCCGAACGGCAATCGCATCTGGCCCGGAGGCGCCCTCCTTCTCCGCTTGCGCATCTTTAGCGCCACACGTAGCTTGAGCTTCTGCAGCACTGTGGAAGGTGTCCCTTTTTGCGGCTCGCTCATCAGCAAATGGACGTGTTCCGGCATCACCACATATCCGATCAGCCGGAAATTCATTTCACTGCGCAATCTCGCGAGCTCTCGGACCAAGATATCCCGTGCCCGCGCGCTCTTGAGCAACGGTAGCCGCCGATAACAACTGAAGGTAATGAAATGCAGATCGCCTTTACCGTAGTAGCGTCGCAATCCTGTCGGCATCGCCAACCTCGCGCGCAACTTACACGGAGGAACGACCAACCCAAGACCCAGGTTTAAAAACCAAACCTGGGGCACCCCATCTCTCGCTCAAATACTTTCCTGGGTCTTGCCTCAGTGATATTCTTTATGCGATGCCGTGTCAAACAAATTTCAATTCCCTATGTCCGGGCCACCCGCCAACTATCTCAACCGCCTGAGATAACTGCCGGAATCCCTTCACTGTCTGCCTTATTAGGACAAAAAACAAACATCGCATTTGACGCTAAACAATTTTTTGCACTCGCGCATTATAGCCCCATAACGGCGGAGGCCGAAAAGAACATAAAGATTATCGCTCAACAAAATTCCCCGAACGACAAAGAAGCATTTTATGCCCGATTTATCGGAATTGGACTTGTAGCCTATCAGCATGACATAACGTGGTACACGATTTATGGAAGTCAACTAGCGGCTTTGGCGGAGTTAAATTCTCGCGGTTTAATTCCTATTGCTGACTTAAAGAAGCATTACGACAAGGCGGTTGCTGCTTATCCAAATACTTATTCCAGCTACTCATTCCAACAATGGTTGGATTTTATGAAAGCCCGTTTGGTGATCGCGACATATCCAACTCAGATGGTCGAGCTATCATTTGGCGGGAAGGATTTCTTGAAATACTTAGCGCATACTGGTCGGGATATTAGTGTCAAATTGAACTGAGATTTTAGGGAGTGAATTTCCTTTGGGGAAAAACTATATTGAAGGCAAGGAAGCAACGGGAAGATTCGAAAAGGCAATGAAGGTACTCTTCCAAGCTCCCAAGCCCCCGAAGCACAAGCCAAAGAAACGGGCCAGAAAAGGCAAGGATTAGGCGGCTTTTCGCCTACCACGTCCCTGCCTCTTCTTGGTGTACGGTGTCAGTGCCTTTGCCAGTTAGTTGCTTCATAGGTGACTCGGCGGTTTGCGATATGACGCATAGCCATTTGAAAACGGTCGCCATCTCCAATGAAGTGCCCTTTGGTGGCGCGGTTGTTGTAGCGGAACACTTGTTCGTCCACATAACGGAACAGGTGGAAAGGCTCTACTGCTATGTACGTGCCTTTCAATCCGCGCTTGAGCAGGCTCCAGAAGTTTTCCAGTCCGTTTGTGTGAACCTGCCCGTCAACGTACCGTTCCGCATGGTCTATCGTCTTATGAGCGAAGCCTTGTGCATTCAATCCTTGATAGGACAGGAGCGCATCGCTGTAGATCGCGCTCTTGGCAGCAACGTGCGCCCGAATCTCCGCTTGCAGATGGTGCTTGCGCCGCGTAGGAACGACATTCGCATGAACCTTTCCGCCGCGTTCAAGAATACCGAAAACGGGTGCCTTGTCTTTGACTCCGCGTTCTGTAATGCGGACTTCTGAGTGATTCCAAGGGCGCGGGCAACTTCGTAGGAACTGATTCCGTTCTTGCAGTTCACAATCAGCCAAACGGCAATCATCCACTTGTCCATGCCGAGTGCCGAATCCTCGAAGATGGTTCCGACCTTGACGGTGAATTGTTTCTTGCAGCCCTTGCAGAACCAGATGCGGCGCGTCGAAATAAAAGAGTGCTCTGTGGAATCGCAGCGCGGGCAAGTCACTTTGCCTGTAGGCCAGCGCAGAGACACCGCATACTCGAAAGTCTTTTGCGGGTCAGAGAAAAAGCTTACTGCTTCCTGCAACGTCTTGGGAAGCTGGAGTGTCTGGTTCATGGATAAATCATCCCACAAGCCGTCTTGTGTGTCAAGTATGTTGTTGCCCTTGCGACCCCCTCCCCCCGCCCGTGCCAACAGGGAAACGCCAACGGGTTACCCTGTGGCACTCCTCACTGTGGTTGTGGGGATTCCGCGATTGTCTGCTAGTGTTAACAGTGAACTGTAAGCTGTCGACCGGCTCAGTCGCCCGCGGCGGCGGTACGAACAGAGTCCACAGATTCGGCCAGTCCACGGCGCATCGGTCCGAGAACGGACGCCGGAACTTCTCTTTCAGGAGCCAAGGTAACGCTGGTGGCCCTCTTGGGGAATTCGTTTCGGCGGTCCAGCCTCATGCCGGCTTCCCGGAGAAACTCCGCCGAAAAGCCCATGTCTTCGGCGCGCTCCACTCCCCAGAACCACAGCTTGTCTTCCTGCCGCTGCAGGAAATCCAGCGCCTCTTCCAGTCTCTTCATGGCGCGGTCAAAAGAGGAAGCCAGGAAGTACACGTTCAGCGTCCAGGCATGCCGGGGATAATACGCGCGAAGCCGCACGCAATACTTGCCCGACTGATTGCGTTCAATGCTGCAGCGATATTCATTGCGTGAGGAGGTCGTTCGAGTAGGCATCGAAGTTTCACCGATCTCAGGAGTCAGGGCTGGAAGACTCTGACAGCCGTAAGTAGTCCAAATGTGGTCGAAAAAATCCGATTTATATTTCGAGACAGCTAATTTCGAGACAGCTAATGGTAAAACCGAACTCGCTTGGAGACACAAATAGGGTAGCGAGGTGTGCGGAGAAAGGCAAGAGGGCGCCTGAAATCCAATAAGCCGTTTAGTTTGTGTAGGTTAGGTTAGGTCAAGTTGCCAAAGCTCTTCAGTTTTTCGGGCATGAGTTTCAGTTTGCCTTCCTTCAAGAGCCGGTCGGACAGCGCGGACTTGAAGGCATCGAAGGCCACTTCCCGCTTGGATTGCAGCAATTCTTCGGTCAATTGCTTCTTCTGGGCTTCAAAATTTGCCGGGTCCGCCTCCACTTTCTCGGCAATCCGGTAAACCATCCAGTTTTGTCCCAGGCTCAGCGGAACGCCAACATCGCCTTGCTTCAAATTGAAGGCGGCGCCGAGCTGCTTTCCGCTGGCCGCGCCGGAGATTGAGCCGTCGCGAGAGATGGAATCGCTCGTTTTTGCTTCCAGGCCCAGCGCTTTTGCGGCGGCATCGAACTTCTCGCCCGCCTTGACACGCTTATCCAGTTCGTCGGCCTTGCTTTTCGCCTGCTGGACGGACTGCTCCTTCTTCAGGTCTGTGATCACACGGTCGCGCACTTCTTCCAGAGTCCCCTGGTGCGCAGGAAAGGAATCCTTGACCGAAAGAATCACATAGCCGCGGTCAGTGCGGATGGGCATGCTCAAGTTGCCGGGGGGCAGTCGAAAGATCTCGTCCTTGACGTCCTGAGAGTTGCCAAGCTCGAGAATCGGGTCCGAGGCGCTGACTGGCCGCGTCTGGCCAAGGGTAAGGTGATATTGCTTGGCCAAATCGTCCAAAGAAATCTTGCCCGAGCGGCGGATCGCGGCCGAAAGCTGGTCCGCGGTATGGCTCGCCTCCTTATCCGCTTCTGTTAGCAAAAGCGGAGCGCGGATGGAGTCCTTTACCTCGTCGAACGGCTTGGTGTGGGCCGTCTGCTTCTCGAGGACCTTGATAATGTGAAAGCCGTATTGCGTCCTCACCAGGTCGGAAATCTGCCCGGGAGCAAGAGAAAACGCGCTCTTTTCGAATTCCGGCACCGTTTGCCCCTGGCGAATCCAACCTAAGTCCCCGCCTTTATCCTTGGAGCCCGGGTCCTCGGAATACTTTTTCGCCAGTTCGTCAAACTTTGCGCCCTTTTTGGCCTGCTTTAAGACGTCCTCCGCTTTCTTTTTCGTCTCTTCGACTAGCGCGTCCGTCTGTCCCACCGTTTTGAAGAGAATGTGCTGGACGTGAACCTGATTGGGCACTTCGTACTGTTGGATGTTGGCCTGGTATTGCTGCTTGAGCTGGGTGTCGGAGATTTGGATGGTCTGGCGAAGCTGGTTGACGTCCAGAAGCGCGTAACGCACAGTGCGCCGTTCCGGCACCTGGTATTTGGATTTGTTTTTCTCGTACTCCGCTTTGATCTCGGCTTCCGTGGGGTTGATCTTCGCTTCCAGATCCTCCGGCTTGATGAGCGCGTAATCGAGCTTCACTTTTTCGTTTTTGTAGCGGTAGCCATCCTTGAGTTCCTCGGGCCCAACGCTGATTCCGTCGGTTACAAGCTTTCGGAATTTTTCCTCGAGCAAGCCCTGCCGGATCAACTCTTCAAACGTGGCCACGGGAAGCTGGAAGCGCTGTTGGACGAGCGCCGTGTACTGGTCCATTCCAATGAAAGTGGCGCCATTGAACGCCATCGGCAGATACATTTTTATGCGGTCGGCGCGCTCCTGGTCGGAAACCGTGATTCCCAGGCGCTTGGCTTCGTACTCAATTTCTCTTTGAAAGATGAGCTGCTGCAAAATCTGCTGTGCGTAGAACGCTTTCAATTGCTGCGGCACCTGGTTGGTGCGCTCGATCTGACTAAGCTGCTGCTGGATGTCCTGCGTGGTAACCGTCTGGTCGCCAACCTTGGCGACGGTGTCAGAGGAGAGCCCGCCGCTGCCGGTAGCCGGCCCTTGCGGAACAAGGTAGAGCAACATGCTGCCGCCCAGAGCGAGGACCACCGCACCCAGAAGGATGCGGTATCCCAGTTTGCCTTTGTCGTTTGCGTTTCCAGCCATCCGATGATTCCCCCAGGTCCTTAGACAAACTTGATATTATAAGAGATAGTCTTGTGGGTCTCAAATGCATTTGATGCTGTCTGCAGAGCCTCCTCTTTGGCGCACAACCAGGGCTGAGGCTACAGCAAGAGGAGTCGCCCAGCCAAAGACCGCCCTCTTCCTCTGCGCCGCGGGAGTGGCAAATTGTAGAAATCGGGGCGCCTCGGCATGGCGCTCCTCTTCTCGTGGCGCATGGCGCGCCCGCCGCGTTTCCCACGCTCGGGAGCGCTGGCCAGCTTCCGATTGGACGAGGACGACTATCGCGACTGGCTTCTGTTTGCGTTCGGCTGGCTGACGCTCGGCGTATAGTGTGTTTTTCTTTACCTGCGGCTTTACTGGGGAGGGCAATAGCATCAGGGAAGACCCTTCCTGGGCAAGGCAGTGCGAATGTTGTGGTCGTGCCGGACGCTGACGGCAGGCGGCAATCGGTGACCTTGCCGAATGGCGTGAGCATGAATTACGGCTATGACGTGGCGTCGCAATTGACCGGAATCACTTACAAGCTGGGGACGAATACCCTGGGAAACCTCACCTATGGGTACGACCTAGCGGGACGGCGCACGGCAGTAGGTGGGAGTTACGCGCGGACAAACGTGCCGTCGGCGGCTCCCACGGCTTCGTACAACCTCAACAATCAGCTTACGAACTGGAACGGCGCGACGCTCACTTATGACAATAACGGCAACCTGACCGGCGACGGAACGAATACCTACATGTGGAACGCGCGCAACCAGTTGGTCACCATCAGTGGAAGTGTGAGCGCGAATTTCCAGTACGACGCGTTTGGCCGCCGCGTCAGCAAGACCATTGGCGGGACGACGCAATTCCTGTTCGACGGTGCGAATCCCGTGCAGGAAATCTCTGGTACTTCGGCCTCGGCGAATCTGCTTACGGCTGGCGTGGACCAATACTTCCAGCGGACGGACTCCGCAGGCGCGCGCAACTTCCTGACCGATGCGCTCGGCAGCACGCTCGCGCTGGCCGATTCTACGGGTACGGTCCAAACTTCTTACACATTCGAGCCGTTTGGAAATACGAGCGTCACAGGCTCATCCACAACCAACAGCTTCGCCTACACCGGCCGCGAACTCGACGCCACCGGAGTCTACTTCTACCGCGCCAGATACTACAACCCTCAGCTGCAAAGGCTCATCTCCGAAGACCCGTCACGTTTCCTTGGTGGTTCACCAAACTTTTACCAGTACTCTCTGAATGACCCAATCAATCGTAAGGATCCGTTCGGCCTATATACATTCCAGCTTGGACTCAACCTGAGTGGCACACTGTTCGGCGGGACGGGCTCTCTATTCGCCGGCATAGTTATAGATACTCAAGGGAACGTGGCCGTTTATGACGGCTACGGTGTGGGACTCGGAGAAGGCGCTGGGGTAGCGGGCGGAGTGAGCTTCGCCGCGTCAAACGCCTACAATGTGTGCGGGATTGGCGGGCCTTTTGCGCAAGCGAGCGGTACGGGAGGTTTCTCGGGAGCAGCTGCTACCGCAGACTACTTTACCGGAGCTGGTGATGCACCAAATGGAATCGTAGACGGGGCAGGTGCGACGATCGGGATTGGTGGTGGCGCGGCTGCCTCTGCCCAGTTTACAAATACGTTTGTGCATCCGTTTGCAGGCCGCAAGAAATCGTGCCCGTAGCAGGAGACTCTCAATGGATGCTTCTCGCAAAAGACTGTTGAAAATATTTCAGGTCATTCTAGTGTATGCAGCCGTAACGTTAGGCGCTTCAGAAGGCATACTTTGGATGCATTACTACGACACGCGACCTCGTTCTCCAGATCCTATCGCTGGGCGCACGATCGCCCTGAACACTCACGGCATAGCTGTCTATGTAACAAGCGGTGAGCATTTTCGTCTGAGGGCCCTAATGCTAGCAACGGGGACATGCTTCATCACCGCGGTCCTGATCGAGATTATCAAGACGCGCGGCGGTTTTTTGCAGCCCAAGCGATGACGACGAAGCGAGTATGGTCTTTTTCGATCGGAACGGTCATCTACATTGGGGCGCAATCTGGCTGCGTTTTGATTGAGTAGCTTATGAACGGGCGTGACTTCAGAAAACTGATTGAAGGTGGTTGGTCCGTGACAAATTAGGAATTCAATGATGCTGAAGAGAATACTGGTGATCCTGACCTTTTTGTTCCTTCTCGGCTTTGCGTCTCCTCTGCGGGCACAAAGCAACGTCCAGTATGTTTATGACGCGTTAGGCCGGTTGGCCCAAGTCATCGATCCCAGCGGGAACACAGCCACGTACAACTACGATGCGGTAGGAAACCTGCTTTCGATCACGCGCTCGACAACCTCTCCCAGCGGGCTTGCGGTTTTCAGTTTCTCACCTGCCCAAGGAAGTGTGGGTCAGACGGTTACGATCCAAGGCCAAAACTTCAGCGTCACGCCCAGCGCGAATACGGTGAAATTCAATGGCACCACCGCGACGGTGACTGCCGCGACGACTAACCAATTGACCACCATACGGTAAACGGTTCCAATCTTACCGGCGCGACATTCTCCTTCGTCCCCGCATTCACGCCCGCAGCCATTACCGTTTCCAACGTGAATATCAATCCCGGTGGTACCTCGGCCACGATGACTCTGACGCTGGCCTCGACTGCGGTGGGCTCTTTCACGGTCATCGCGACGAATGGGAGCGGGAGCACGTCGTCGATTCCTACTACCAGCAACACGCTGAACATTGTTTCTGCCGACCCATTCGCCGATTCCGATGGCGATGGCCTAACCAACATTTATGAGTCCGCCATCACGACGAACTTTGTCGCCCCCAGTACGCCAACGGATGGCCTACCGGACGGCTGGGCGCTTTACTATACTTCCGCGCCGCCGCTGAGCGCCGGACTCGCCGGCCAGACCGCGCCCAACGGCCTGACGTACTTGCAATCGTTTCAGCAGGGGTTGAATCCGCTCTTGCCCACCGTGGCTCCCCAAGTCTCACTACCGGTCTATCCGGCGAGCGGCGCGACCAACTACCCCACGAATGGCGTGATTGTGGTTCGCTTCAGCGAAGCGCTTCAAAGCGGCGTGAACCTGACGTCGGCGCAGAATGCCATTAACGCGGCTTCTGTAGGTTCTGGATTTTCCGCTTCGAACGCGGCGGCGGCGGCGCAAGTGCTGCAAGGCTATTTGAACCGCACTTGCTGCGGAACCACGGCGGTACCAGGAACGGTCCTGGTTCTCCAGAATGGCAAGCCAGTAGCGGGCAACGTGTATCTGTCCAACGACAGGATGTCGCTCACCTTTGCGCCGAAGCAGTTTCTTTCCGCATCGACGCTGTACACGATTTCCGTGCAGAACGTGCAGGACGCGGGCGGACACATTATGGCTCAGCCGTTCACGAGCACGTTCACCACGGGATCGTCGCCGAAATTCTCTAATTCCGGCGCGCAATTCACAAATCCAGTGAACCAGGCCACAGGCATGGACATCAACACTGTAATCAAGCTCGAATTCAGCAGTCCGGTCAACCCAGCGACGCTGGGTCGGGCATGACCACGTATCCCACCGCTCTCGTACTTCTCCGAGAATTTCCAGGAATGGCGTTCTCGCCTTGGCCGAGGTGAGCAGCGGCAAGCGGTGCTAGCAGGAGAAGGTAAGAAAATGCAGGTCGCCTTGGCCATAGTGGCGTTGCAGGCCTTTGGGCATCGAATAGCTCACCCAACGTTCTAATCTCACAATCCCTTTCTGATTTCTCCGTCGAGGCAAAAAATCGAAGTCGTGAGGCGCCACGCTAACCTATCCGCGAGTGCAGCTTCGGTACAGGCAAATCCAGTGCGATGAGGTTCTGACGCGCTATTTGCTGTTTGACTACGCGCAGACTGCGCTGTTTCAGGAGACCGAAGCGCGCTGTGTTACATTCAAAATTTGAGGTTTCGAGAGACTCGAATCCGTGACCATACATTCCCCTATCGACCCGAGACACAGCCCACACCAAAGGGCTCCGCGCGTTGAAGTGTATTGGACCACGGTCACCTATAAGACGGTCATTCTAAGCGTGCTGCTCGGATTGGCTGTTATTTTCGGCGGAATCTACATCGCGAAGCCGGGTCTCTATAACATAGTAATCAGCAAAATTGACAAGAGCGTGGGCAATCCCGAAGTCGATCCCGTCAGCGCGGACCAGAAGCGCGCGAGATTCGTAAATCTTGACGGTCACGTTCAGGTGAAGAAAGTCAGCTCCGTGCAATGGGTAGACGCTACACTGAGTGTTTCGCTGGACAAAGGCGACTTGGTGCGCACCGGCTCCGACAGCGACGCGCGCATCTCCTTCGCAGACGGCACGTCTTACACCATCAAGCCGGACACGCTGATTACTGTGGAAGAAAACTCCACCGATAACAACCGCCCAACCAGCGTGAGTGTAAGCATCCAAACGGGCCAAGTGGACTTGGCGACGCCCATGTTGAGATCGCCGGACTCGAAGGCGGCGGTGAAGTCGGAAGACACGACCACGCAGGTGCACTCCAACACGCGGGCAGCGGTTAAGTTCGATCCCGAGAAGAAAGAAAGCGAAGTCGTGGTTGCCAGCGGCAGCGCTCAAGTGCAGCGCGGGCAGGAAAGAATTGATCTTGGGCAATATGAGAAGGCCACCATTCCCAGCTCCGGCGCAATTCAAAGGTCTACCGTGCTGGCGCCGCCGGACCTTGTCGAGCCGCTGAACCTGGCGCCCATCATCGCAGAAAACCCGAGAAGCGCTACGGTCCACTTTGAATGGAAGGCGGTTCCCAATGCGGTGTCTTATACTCTAAGGGTCAGCACCACCCAGATGTTCACAAGAACTGTGTTCGACAAGAAAGGCATCGCCGGGACGAGCCTGGACATTTCCGGCCTGGACGCGGGGGATTACTTCTGGAATGTGGTGGCCACGGACGCCAAGAAGCAGTCCAGCGAAGTCAGCGAGATTTTCAGATTCTCTCTGGTAGCCCGCGGCAAGGCTCAGGAAATGCTCCTCGAGATTACCGACACCAGGATTGTTGGACGCGTCGCGGAAATTATCGGGAAAACGGAACCGGGCGCGGCCCTGATTGTGAATGGCCAGCCGGTTCCCTATATTGCTCCGGACGGCACGTTTCGTCATTTCACGGAGGCGCTGGAGCCGGGACAGCATACTATTACGGTGATTGGGCAGAACCGCCGTGGTGGGACAAGTACCCAGTCGGTTTCGATCTTCGTTCCGAAGTAAGAATTCCGAACGACAGACCATTGCGCTTGGCGCGGGTCGGGGTGTCCGGAGACAATAGCAGGAGGCTGATCGCGCAGCCCTCAGCGCTTTTGCCGTCCGGACGGCGGAGAGTCCTTCTCCGCAGGGGGATGTAGGGATGAACAAGAACGGTTACAACATGAGGTCGGTGTTCAGTCTGTTTTCTTCCGACCTCGCCATCGATCTGGGCACCGCGAACACGCTGGTGTTCTCGCACGGCAAAGGCATTGTGGTGAATGAGCCTTCCATCGTGGCCATCAACAAGTCCAGCGGCGAAGTGGTGGCCGTTGGGCGCGAAGCCAAGGAAATGCTGGGGCGCACTCCGGGGAACGTTGTGGCGATCAAGCCGATGAAAGACGGCGTCATCGCCGACTTCAAAGTTACCGAAAAAATGCTGACGTATTTCATTCAAAAGGCGCACAACCGCCGCGTGCTGGTGCATCCGCGAATCGTCATCGGCGTGCCCAGCGAAATCACGCCGGTGGAAAAGCGCGCCGTGCAGGATTCCGCGTATCGCGCGCGCGCCAGCGAAGTGTATCTGGTGGAACAAGCCATGGCCGCGGCGATTGGCGCGGGCCTGCCGATTGAAGAACCCTCCGGCAATATGGTTGTGGACATCGGCGGCGGCACCACGGACATCGCGGTGATTTCCATGAGCGGCATCGTGTACTCACGTTCCGTGCGCGTGGCTGGCAACGAGATGGACGAAGCCGTGATGCAGTATTTGAAACGCAAGTACAACCTGCTGGTCGGCGAACGCACCGCCGAACAAATCAAAATGGAAATCGGCTCCGCCTATCCGCTGGAAAAGCCGCTCACCATGGAAGTGAAAGGCCGCAACCTGATTGAAGGCGTGCCCCGCACCGTCACCATTGACGACAGTGAAATCCGCGAGGCGCTCAGCGAATGCGTAGCCACGATTTTGAACGCCGTGCGCGTGGCGCTCGAGCGCACCCCACCCGAGCTTTCTGCGGACATCAGCGACCGCGGCATCGTGCTGACCGGCGGCGGCGCGCTGTTGAAGAATCTGGACAAGCGCATCCGTGAAGAGACCGGCTTGCCCGTTTCCATCGCCGATGACCCGCTGGCGTCCGTGGTGCTAGGCACGGGAAAAATGCTCAGCGACTTCAAGTTGCTGCGCATGGTCTGCATCGACTAGGGGCCCCAAATGAGCCTTGCTCGATCAGTGCGGAGAACTGCCGTTGCGATTGGGCTGCTGGCTTTTGGCACATGTGCGCGCATTTGCCAAGCGGACTGCGGTAATTCGGTGTACGCGTACGACGACAAGGTGGTGGTCTTCGCTTGCGCGAAGGCCGGCCCCGAGTTGAGAGTCGTATTGCTCGATGACGCGGGGGTCTTAAAGACTGTCGGGCGAGTGGCGGCGCCGTCGAGCCGCGAGTTTGATACTGCGGGGCACTACAAGAATTTTCTGATGCTCGTGCGATGGGACAAATTCGAAGTCTACGATTTGGCGGATCCCGCACACCCCGCGCTGGCAGCGAAGTTCGATCTTCACAAACAGGAGAATCTTGCGGGCTACGACCGGATTGAACAAACATCGGAAAACAGGTTTCTTATCCTTACTTCGATGGGCGCTGTGGAAGTGACCACTGAAGGAGAACCAGCGAATTGGAGACTAAAGGAAGTTCCCGCAAGCGCGGAAGTGAAGAAGAAATTGAACCAGCGGCCGCCGGAATACCGTCTTCAGGATGAAAACGAACACGTTGTAGAGTTGCGGAAAAGCGAGAAGTTCCGCTACGAGCTGAACTGGAAAGAAAAATCGAGGCCGGGGGAAATTTTGCACCGGCAATATCTTCGAAAAATCGACCTAGCTACGCAAAAAGATGCGTCCGTCCTGCTGCTAGGCGAGCGCCTGGAAACGATCGACTGAAGCTATTTTGAAGATTTGCGAATTTCGACGGTATTGAAGAGTCTCTGCGGAGAATGCGGATTCCAGGACTGTCATGCCCTCTCGTCACAAATCGCTGGTTCTGCTCGCGGGAGTAATTCTCCTGCAAGTCCTCCTTCTCGCTGTGCAGATTAAGCGCGATTCCCAGGGCCGCCTGATTCGTAGCTGGACGGTAGGAGCGGTTTCGCCCTTTGAGCGCGCGGGCTCCTATGTGTTCGGTTCGTTTCGCGACACTTGGCGCAACTACTTCGCGCTTCGAAACACAAAAAGGGACAATGACGATTTGCACAGGGAAAATGACGCGCTGAAACTGCGCGTCGCCCAACTCGAAGGAAAAGCCGCCGAAGCCGACCGCCTTGGAGCGCTGCTTCACTTTCGGCAGTCGCAGGCGGATGTGCCCATGGTCGCTGCGCGCGTCATCGGAGGCAGTCCGGGCACGGGCAGCCTGACGATTCAGCTCGATCGCGGCGAGCATGATGGCATCCGCAAAGACATGGGAGTCATCACGCCTGACGGCGTAGTTGGAAAAATCATCGAAACCTATCCCAATACGTCCCAGGTGCTCCTGCTCACTGACAAGGAAAGCGGCGTAGGCGCCAAATTCGCCGATTCCGGGATCCAGCACCCCGTCGGTGGAGTGGGTGAGTCCATGCTCTCCATGAAATACGTCCCCAACGACGACGACGTGAATGTGGGGCAGCGAGTCGTTACGAGCGGCATGGACCGCATCTTTCCTCGCGACCTGCCCGTCGGAACGATTACAGAAGTTAAGCCCGGTAATCAATTCAAGCAAATACGCGTCAGGCCCGCCGCCAATCTCGAAAAGCTGGAGGAAGTTCTCGTCCTGCTGACGCTTCATCCTCTGAGGGAACCCGATACTGTGGCGGTGAAGCCCGCCGGCGACGCTGCCTCGAATTCCCCACCGGTGGCTAACCCATGAACGGCGCATTTGATCTGCGCATGGGCGAATCGCACATTGAGGTGCACAAATTCCGCACGGGCGCGATCCTGATTGCCACCCTGCTGGCCCTGGTAATCCAGGCGTGGTTCCCTCTGCATTTCGCCAGGATGGCGCTGCTCGATTTGCCGCTGCTCGTCACTATTTATTTTGGCCTTAGCCGCCGAAACCCCTCCACGGGGCTCTTGCTGGGAACCGCCATCGGCCTGTTGCAGGACAGCCTTAGCGGCCCGACGGTTCCGCTGGGCCTGTTCGGGATTGCCAAAACCGTGATCGGCTATCTCGCTTCATCCATTGGCGCGCGTCTGGATACTGAGCACCCTGCCGCGCGGTTCGCGCTCACCGCAGGGTTCTTCATCGTCCATCAGGCGGTGGTGTCCCTGACGCGCCGCATTCTGCTCGCGCAGCCGGAACCCTGGCTCACTTTGCACTTATTTGGCGCCGCGCTCCTCAACGCCCTCGTCGCCGTCTTCCTCTTCATCCTCCTCGACCGCCTCCGCCGCCCATCGTAGATTCGTGCCTGCGGCATTGTCTTTGCTGGCCAAACGGCGCATTCCTACGCTAGACAATGAGCATCCGTATGGATCGCGATAACTTCGAGTTCTTGAGCGAACTAACAAAGGAAGAGCGGCCGGACAAGCATCTCTCGGCAAAGCTGCCGAGCTTGCAGGGCTCTCCGTAGGGCGAATGATGACGATTTTGGCCGATTTTGGCATCGAAAGCAGGATCGAAAAAGAAGATTATCTGCAAGGATTGCAAGGCATTGCTAAAATCTCTAATTCATCACAATAAATTTTTATGGATTAGCAGCTTATTAGGAACTGTTTGAAGTCCTCATAGCTGCTCGACATTGGCAGCGACAGCTTTTCGCGCTTTAAATACCCTGCCAGCCGCTCCGGTAGCGGTGGAGCGATGCCAATCGCTTTTTTCACCACTTCCGCGAATTTAGCAGGATGGGCCGTGGCCAACACCAATCCCTGCGCGGGCTCCGCATGCTCCAGCTTATACGCTTCCCAGCAGAAAACTCCGACGGCCGTATGCGGATCCGGGAGATACCCGAATCGCTCGTGAACCGCTTTCATCTCGCACAGTGTTTCTTGATCCGTGGCTGCGTGGCCCCAGATTTCCTTTTGTACGTATTCGAGCCGCCCCCGGCACAAATCCAGCAGCCGCGGAAAATTGTTGGGATTGCCCACGTCCATCGCGTTCGAATGGGTGGCCGTTGCCGGCCGCGGGCAAAATCGCCCGCTCCTCAAGTATTGCGGCACCACATCATTGACGTTCGTGCTGGCAATAAACTTCGACACCGGCAGCCCGATGCGCTTGGCAAATATGCCCGCAGTCAGATTCCCGAAGTTTCCGCTGGGCACCGACACAATCAGCGGTACTGACGCCACCGGCAATTGCCGGTACGCCGCCACGTGATAAAACATCTGCGGCAACAAGCGCCCGATGTTGATGGAATTCGCCGAAGTAAGAAAGGCAGTCTTGTTGAGCTCCACATCCGAAAACGCCTGCTTCACCAGCCGCTGGCAATCGTCAAACGTTCCGGCCACTTCGAGCGCGGTGATGTTTTCGCCCAGCGTGGTGAACTGTTTTTCCTGCGCCTCGCTGATGCGCTTCGAAGGATACAGAATCACCACGCGAATTCCCGGGACCCCCAGAAACCCGTGTGCCACTGCGCTTCCCGTATCTCCCGAAGTCGCCACCAACACCGTAAGCGGCCGCGATTCGCCGCGCACGAAATAACCCATCAGGCGCGCCATGAACCGCGCGCCAAAGTCCTTGAACGCCAGCGTCGGCCCGTGAAACAGCTCCAGGATGTGCAGCCCGGGAGAAAGCGAGACCAGCTTCACCGGAAAATTGATCGCCTCGCTCACGATTTGCCATAACACTTCTTCAGGCACATCCGGCGTGGCAAACGGTTTCACCACGCGAAAACAAACTTCGGTGAACGGCAATTTTCGGAATTCCTCGAGTTCTTCCGGCGAGTGACGCGCAATTTCCACGGGCATGTACAGCCCGCCGTCCGGCGCCAGCCCCCGCAACACCGCGCCTCGCAATGAGGTCAACGGCGCTTTTCGCGATGTGCTTCGGTATCTCAACGAACTTCTCTCCGCAAATTTTCAACGGGCCCGCGCGTCCTTGCTATCAATCATTTTCAGAAAGCCATCGGCATCCGTAGTTCCATCGCGCAATGCCGCCACTTGCACCGTGCAATGCGCCAGCGCTTCGTAGCTCCGCCGCCGCCCCTCCATCAGCGCCGGGTAACACCGCGCGACGGTCTCGCGCGGGGTCTCTCCGTTCTTCGGCTGAAACGCGCCGCGCCACAGCACCGGCTTCGGGTCGTTCAAATATCTTTCGATCAGCAGTTGGCGCTCCTGCTCCGTCGCCGCCAAATACACAATCGTCATTTGCCGCCGCAAGCGCATCAGCAAATGATTCCCCGCGTAAATCACGCTGCCGGTGGTATCCAGCACCAGGGAGGAGTCCCGCTTCTCTTCAAGCTCCTGCAAGACTTCGTCAAGGGCGTGAATCTCTTCGGCCAAATACTCGGCTTCCCGCTCCGCGTAGGTCGGGCTGTCCGGCCAGCCCATCCACGCAGCCACGCCGTTGATTCCCGAATACCGGCCCGGTCCCAGCCGTGGCGCCAGGCGTTGCTCAATCTCGTCGTCGCAAAAGATGGCCCGCGCCCCCTTTTCCGCTAACTTCTTTGCCCAGAACGTCTTCCCGGAACCGGACATGCCGATGAGCGCCAGTCGCAGGGGGTTTCCTATGGTTGTTTCGCGGGACATAAGAGAATTTTCTACAATAGCGTGTGACCGCCCCTGGAGCAACCCGGTCTAGACCGCATTCTCCAGGCAACCTGAGTGCAAACCTGGAACCTGTCCTCGCGGACGGCTTGCGGCATCTCTACGCAAGGTGGTACGTTGGACTTGACTCTGCTGCTTTTTGCAGCTTCAGTCCGGCGGTTTTTCGGGAGCTCCCGAAGATTTTTTCGTAACCCAGACGCTGCCTCTCTCGGGCAGATTCGAGGAAATTTTCGAAGGACGATTTTGAGCCTGACCCTGTTTAAACTTGGGGCCAACTCGAAACCCACGCTGTAGACTTTTCGTGACGCGAGCGGTTTCCGGCGTATCTGGACGAAACATGCAGTCCTGAGAGGACTCCTCGCGCGCGGGGTTTTCGTGTCTTACTGGTTTCGGAACGACAATCGTTTGCCGCAGGCGCGTCTCGCGATGGCCTCTTACGTCATCGTGGGCATGATTGCCGTGTTGTTGCTGGGCTTCTGGAAGCTTCAGGTCATTGACTCCGATAAGTACGCCACTCTCGCCGAACGCAACCGCGTCCGCGAAATCCCCGTCATTGCCCCACGCGGCCGCATGCTGGACCGCGATGGCCGCGTGCTCGTAGACAACCGCCCCTCCTTCAGCGTCCTGCTGCTGCGCGAAGACATGACTCAAGTCGAAAAACATCTCGCGGCCATATCCGATGGCCTCGGTATTCCGATGGCTGATCTGAGGGACCAGCTCAACAGCACGAAAAACCTTGCAAAATTCCAGCCTATAGTTATCAAGTCTGATGCTTCGCCCGCGGATATTGCTTTCATCGAATCACACAAATCGGACATCCCGGTCCTCGAAATGATTTCCGTTTCCCGGCGGCGTTATCTGCCCGGAGGCTTCCTTTCGCACGCGGTGGGTTACGTAGGTGAGGTCAGTGAGCAACAAATCGACGCAAGCAACGGCAGGCTTCGGCCAGGCGACTTTGCCGGCAAATTCGGCCTCGAGCAACAATACAACGACGTTCTGCAAGGCACCGACGGCAAGCGTCGCGTCATCGTAAATAGCGTCGGCAAGGAAGTCTCGCACCTCCCCACTCAGGAAGCCATCCCCGGCAAACAGATTCAGCTCAGCATTGACTACGACCTGCAGCAAGTGGCCGAGCAGTCTCTCGGCGACCGTCCCGGGGCCGTCGTTGCGCTCGATCCGCGCAACGGCGAGGTCTTGGCCATGGCCAGCCATCCTACTTTGGACCCGAATGATTTTGCCGTGCGCGTCTCCACAGAAAACTGGAAGAAACTGAACGAAGATCCTCACAAGCCCCTGCTGAATCGCGCCATTCAAGCGCAGCTCGCGCCGGGTTCCGTCTTCAAGATTGTGACCGCCACGGCGATGCTCGAAGACCACGTTCCGTCGCAAAGCTTTACGACGTTTTGTCCTGGTTACGCCAGCTTTTTTGGCCGGCAGTATCACTGCTGGGTCTACTATGCCAAGAAAGGCCCAAAGTCCCACGGCGTCACGAACCTTCATGAAGCCATCCTGCAATCCTGCGATGTGTTCTTCTACAACGTGGGCTTGCGTCTGGGAATCGACCGTCTCGCTTATTACGGCAGCCACTTCGGCATCGGACACAAAACGGGGATTGACCTTCCTGGCGAGGAAACTGGCCTGATGCCCTCTCCTGAATGGGTCGAACGCGCCCTGCACCGCAAGTGGTATCAAGGCGAGGTGATTTCTGTGGCCACCGGTCAAGGCGCCGTCACAACCACTCCCTTGCAACTCGCGCGCATGATCGGCGGCATCGCCTCCGGCGGCGTATTCATGCAGCCGCACATGCTGAAGGATGCCCCCAATGTGAAGGAAGAGCGCTTTCCTATTTCAGAGCACACCATCGAAGAGATCACCGACGCCATGTACGGCGTCGTCAACGAACCCCACGGCACCGGCGGCCAACTCAAACTTACGGGCATCGAATTCAGCGGAAAATCCGGAACGGCGCAGGTGATTGGTTACGACACTCGCGCACGCGTCGGCAAACAGAAAAAATTCGAAGACAATGCATGGTTCGTAGGCTACGCGCCGCGCCGCAATCCGGAGATTGTTGTCTCCGTGCTGGTCCAGGAAAGCGGAAAGCACGGTGGCGAAGCGGCTGGCCCCGTCGTGCGCGACGTCATCAAGGCGTACTACGACAAGAAGAACAAGAAGACGCAAGGACAATACACGGCCGAAACCAAGCCGCCTGCGCCCCAAACCAAACCTATTTCCGCGAAGGTGACCGTGCCCCGCGCAGCCCTCAAATCAGAAGACACGGCCTCCGCCGCAATCGCTCGGCCCGTCTCGGAACGAGAGCGTTGAACGACAATGCCGTCCCTGCGCCCAAATCACAAATCCGCGGCTCGAACGCCGGGTATCGCGTCGAACCTCTTCTCTGACTTTGAACTGTTAACTATAAACCGTGGACTTCTTCCATGAAAGACGCACCCGGAACACGCGACTACGACTGGTGGCTTCTCGCCATCCTCGCCACCATCTGCGCGCTCGGCGTGATTGAAATTTATTCCGCCACCCACGGCAGTTCGCTCGCGGGCATGCATTGGAAGCAAGTGCGCTGGATCGCCATCGGCGTCGTCTTGATGTTTGCGCTCTCGCGCCTCGACTATCACCTGATTCTGGACCAGGCCCCCCTCCTGTACCTCTTGAGTCTCGCGGCCCTCATCGCGGTCCTTGCCGTTGGGCACACCCATTTTGGCGCCAAGCGCTGGATCCAGATCCCCGCCGTGGGGGAACTGATTCAGGTGTCAGAATTGGTCAAATTGGTTATAATCATTGTGTTAGCGCGCTTCTTTGCGGAAGTGCGCACGGATGAGCTTGAACTTCGGGACGTTATCAAGGCAGGATTGTTAGTGGGGGTTCCGCTGGTTCTGATTTTGAAGCAGCCCGACCTCGGCACCGCCTTGGTGCTGATGCCCATGGTGGCGGTAGGCGCCTTCTTGGCGGGCTTGAAGTGGCAACACGCAGCGGTTTTTTCCCTAGCGGGGATTCTCCTCGTCGGGGCGGTTTTTTATCCCCCCGTCAGCAGGCACATCCTCAAGCCGTACCAGCGGGAGAGAATTACCTCTTTCCTGCACCCGGAAGAAGACGCCAAAGGTTCCGGCTATCAGCTTTTGCAGTCCAGGATTGCCGTGGGCTCCGGCGGCTTCTGGGGAAAAGGGTTCGGCAATGGCACGCAGAATCAACTGGGCTACATCCCGGTCCGCTATTCGGATTTCATCATGTCGGCCTGGGCGGAAGAGCAGGGATTCAAGGGCGTGCTACTGGCTCTCGGGTTGTATATGGCGCTTCTGCTTCGTTTAGTGCAGAATGCTCAACGCGCGAAAGATCGCGCGGGAATGTTTCTCGTCATGGGCGTTGCAGCGGCGCTGGGTTTCCATGTGTTGGTGAACGTGGCGATGGTGATTGGCGCGATGCCCGTCACCGGCATTCCGTTGCCTTTGATGAGCTACGGAGGCTCCGCCACGCTGTTTGTTTTCCTGGCGATTGGTCTGGTGATGAACGTGCGGCTTCGCCGCTTCGTCAACTGATCCGGCCGCCAGTGCCGCGAGACATTCCGGCTTCGTCGGAATGCACCGGGGAAGTTAGCTAAAGTATTTGGAATTGTTGGCCCCGGCCATGCTGGGGTCACGCACAAAAGGATTTTTAGAGTGAGGACAGCATCGTCCGCCGTTCGCCCAGCCAGTTTCAGGCAACGGATTAACCTCGATAGACTGAGGACATCTTTTCCCTCTGGCTTCGAACGCCAAGCCATCTCCCTACATGTGCGCCCAGCGTCCTTCCCGGCGGTGCCGGGATCGGGCACGGTTTTCTGGGTCCGCGACGGGCAGAAGCTCGCGGCGATGCGTCCTGCGGTGAACTCCGGCCACTCCGGCGTCACCTCCAAGGAGTTTTCATGTCAAAAGAATTGGTTATCTCCGCGTCCTCCCACGAACGGCGGGTCGCGATTTTGGAAGAAGGTCAGCTAGTCGAAATTTACATCGAGCGGGAAAAAGAATTCGCTCTCGTCGGCAGCATCTATAAAGGAAAAGTCACACGCGTCCTCCCCGGCATGCAGTCTGCTTTCGTGGACATCGGCCTGGATGGCGACGCATTCCTCTACGTCAGCGACGTTTTTGAAAACCTCGAGGACTACGAGCCCCACGAACATCAGTCACAGTCGCAGCATGCTCCCGTGCCCGCCATTGCAGTAGGCAACGGTTCAACCGTCGACTTGCTTCCGGGGGAATCCCTGGCTCGCGCCACGGAACAGCGTGACGAGCCGCGCTCCGAGGAGTTTCATCCTCAGCCTCCTGCCGAACAGGAAGCCCGGTCGGCGGAAGAAGCTTCCCCTCCCGTGACCCAGGAAGCTTCCCAGGCCGGGGAACAACCCGTTGGCGAACCTCGCGCTGCCGCGGGAAGCACTCATGCAGATTCAGGAGAAGAGCGCCAGCCGGAATCCAATGCTTCTGCGCCGCAGAACTTCTCGCCACATTTCAACCCAACTCAGAATTACTCCAGGCGTTCCGGCCATGATCTCGGAAATGACCGTGGCAATGACCGCCAAGGCCAGAAGCATTACGGACGCGGAGGTGATCGCGGTCGGGGCGGACGTTGGGGCCGTCGTGGCGGGCGTAATCGCGGTGGCCGTCCACAGGGCGGTCCCGGCGGGCGGAACCTTCCGCCATCCAAGTATGCTTCGCCGCAGGGCAGTGAATTTCGTAACTACGACAATCGCGATCGTGGCCAGCAGCGAGGCTATGACAACCGTCGTCAGGAAGGTCCGCGCACCTCGGGTTCCTCGCCTGCCGATAGCTCCGAAGAAGTTCTTCTGCCCGGCGAATCGCTGGCGAAGTATCGCGACAAGCCTGTAGCCTCTCCCGCAGCGGCTCCCATTTTCGAACCAGAGTCTCGCAACGATTCTGCAGTCGGCGAAGAAACATCTCCACGCCCGGCAAATACTCTCCCGGTTGCCGCCTCCGGCTCCACCGGCGTTTCTCGCCGCTTTTCGGGCGGCCTGCCGAGCTGGCTCCTGGCTGATGGTGCGGCCGAGGCTGGCACGGAAGCCGCTTCGCAAGCTTCTCCTGCGGAAACCGCATCTTCGTCTTCTCCTGCCGCTCAGGAATGTGAGCCGGCAACTAATGGCGCGGATCTAAACGACGACGAAGTCGCAGCCCTGGCCGCCGACCTCGCGGAAGCCAAGCACGAAGAAGCCGCCGCGGAGGCGGACGCTGACGCCGTTGTCGGTGGCGCCGTCTTCGAAGAAGAAGATGAGGCAGAAGAGGAAGCTGAAGCTGAACCTCCGGAAGAAGCTCAGGCAGAAGCCGCCTCGGGTCTCAGCCCCGAAGATGTCGCTGAAGTCGAGGCGCACCGCGCTGCCGGTCGTGCCGAATTCGCCGCAGACGTCGCTCACGAAAGTGCCGAGCATATCGTCTCCCTGAGCGAGCATCCGGAATTACAGGAAGAAGTTCACGGAGCCGAACTCGATCACGCCGAATCCGAAGAAGAAGATCCCGCGTCTGAAACGCAGTCTTCAGAAGAACACTTTGAAGTCGATCCGGCTCATTCCGAAGCCGAAGCAATCGCCGCGTCCACCGGAGAAGGAATCGTCGCAGCGTCAGTTTCCGGGGAGGCCGAACTTTTGCTCCCTGGCGAGACTCGCTCGCCCCGCTCGGGCCGGGCCCCCTCGGGTCCTCGCGAAGACTATCCGCGGGATTCCGCGCGCATTGGCGGCAATCCCCGCTCACGCTTCCAGCGGCCATTCCGCGGACGCGATCGTGGCGGACGCCCGGACCACCGCGGCGGCGATCGTGGCCGCGGGCGATTCGAACGCCGCGGACCCGGCGGACGTCATCACGACCGCGGCCATTCCGCGCCGCGCCGCCCCCAGCTCATCTCCGAAATGCTGAAGCCCGGCGAGGAAATCGTCATCCAGATCGCCAAAGAACCTCTCGGCAAGAAGGGCGCGCGCATTACAAGTCACGTCGCCTTGCCCGGCCGTTTTCTGGTTTACATGCCCACGGTTCATCACACCGGCGTCTCGCGCAAAATCATTTCCGCCGAGAATCGTTCCCGCCTCCGCCGTCTGGTCAGCGAAGGCAGCGCCAATTATCCCGGCGGCTTCATCGTTCGAACAGCGGCCGGTGGCGCCACCGACGACGAAATTCGCACCGACATCGATTTCCTCGGCAAGACCTGGCTCGAAATCAAGCAGCGTAGTGAGGAACGCAAGGCTCCGGCCCTGCTCCATCGCGATCTCGATCTCGTCGAGCGGATGCTGCGGGATTACGTCAGCGACGATTTCACCGCCATCTGGATCGATAACGAAGAGGAATACGGCAAGGTGGTCGATTTCGTCAACCGCTTCCAGCCCAAGCTCGTCAGCAAGGTCAAGCTCTACACCAAGGAGACGCCCATCTTCGAGGAGTTCGGCATCCAGCATGAACTCGACAAGGCTCTCCGCGCCAAAGTGTGGCTCAAATCCGGCGGCTATATCGTCATCAACCACACCGAAGCGCTTGTCGCCATTGACGTCAACACTGGCAAGTTCGTCGGCAAGGGCTCCACGCGGCTCGAGGACACCATCGTCAAGACCAACCTCGAAGCCGTCAAGGAAGTCGTTCGCCAGATTCGCCTCCGCGACCTTGGGGGCATTATTGTCGTCGACTTCATTGACATGGAAGAGCGCCGCAATCGTGAAAAAGTTTTGTCCGCGCTGCAGCAGGCGTTGGAGCAGGACAAAGCTCCTTCAAAAGCGCTTTCCTTCAACGAATTTGGCCTCGTCTGCATTACCCGCAAACGCACCAAGCAGGCCCTCGAGCGCGTGCTCTGCCAGCCTTGCCCGTATTGCACCGGCTCCGGCATGGTTAAATCCACTCCCACGCTCTGTTACGAAATCCAGTCCGAAGCGCGCAAGATGGCCGCCGCCGATCCCGAGAACCCCAGCCTTACTCTTCGCGTGCATCCGGAGATTGCCAAAGCGCTTAAGACCCGCGAGTCCATGCTCATCGACGAGCTCGAACAGAACTCGCACAAACACGTCATCATCCAGTCCGACGCCACCCTCCACTGGGAGCAATACGACATCTACTGACACAGCATTCCGTCACCTTGAAAGCGAAACGCCCGGGCAAATCATCCGCCCGGGCGTTTCTTCACATCCAACAGATATTTCACGGCAAGTCTGCGAGCAAGGCTTGCTCGCTCGTTAGTTTCGGAGCGTTTTTCCCCGCACTGAGAACGGGCAGCCCAAGATCGGATCTTTAATTATCCTTGCTTTTGGCCGCCCCAGCTTCCGCCGTAACTTGTCTCCCGCTTTTCTCTTTTTAGCTCTCTTCCTCATCGCGATTTCGCTTGCGCGGCATGTAGTGGCGGGTCTTTTAGACCCGTTCTTTCGTTGCCTTCTTCACTCTGCGCCCAAAACAAGATTTCTGTAACCAATCCCTACAAAATCCAGTAAGTAGGTATAGAGAGTGGTGCATGGAGCTGCTCGAACGATTTGTGGCGGGCGACCTTGAAGCCTTCGAGGCTCTTTTTCGCCAGCACCAAAGCGAAGTCTACCGTTGGACCGTCCGCATCGTTCGAGACACCGGCGCCGCTGAGGATTTGACCGTGGAGACGTTTTGGAGCATTTATCGGGCCCGCGAGCGGTTCGACCCTGCCGCCGGAAGTTTCCGCGCCTGGGCCCGCCGGATCGCCACCAACGCCGCTTTGGACCACCTCCGCCACGCGCGCAAGGAAACGGAACTTTCTGAGGATTA
>QHYL01000284.1 GCA_003224105.1 Acidobacteriota bacterium
TGAATACGATGCGACTGGCGGACACGCTGATTAAGGCAAACAAGCGGTTCGAAATGATGGTGTTCCCCGGCATGCGGCACAGCTACATGCCCATCAACAGTTATGTCATCGTGGCGCGGGGGGACTTTTTCAGCAAGTGGCTGCTGGGGAGCTCGGATACCGGGGCGGACGTGCTTGAACTGCAAAGGGCCAAGCAGGCGACTCCGAGCAAGAAGTTCAAGGAGTAGGAGGAAGACAAGGTTGAGGCAACCCCTGGCGGGCGGCAGCGGCATCAGAAGGAATTGGGACAGCCGGGCGAGGCCTGCCCAGGAATCGCAAAAGATATGACTCAGCCTGGTCCTTCGTTCAGGTATAATTGGAGAGTTAAACTGGGAGTCCTGCGGGCCCGTGGGGCTTTCGCCTTCTGTCGTGGGGTAATCGGGTAATCCTAGCTTTGCAAGAGAGGTGCGGAGTGCGCATTCCTTTTTCCAGCGCTGGCATGAAGCTGATGGCCGCTCTAATGGCGGGTGGGTTAATTCTGCTAAGCGCCGCGCCGAGCAGTGCACAGTGGCCCTTGCGCAAGAAGAAAAAGATCAATAAGTCCACCAGCGCGGACAACAACGCGGAGCCGGACAAGATCCTCTACGACAAGGCGATGGCTGACATCAAGCATGGCCGGCATGAAGTGGGCCGGCTGAACCTGCAAACGCTGATCAATACCTACCCGGACAGCGAGTACCTGGCCAAAGCGAAGCTGGCGATTGCGGATTCGTATTACAAGGAAGGCGGGACCGCAAACACCACCCAGGCGATTCAAGCGTACATGGATTTCGGAGTCTTCTTCCCCATGCTGCCGGAAGCCGCTTACGCTCAATTGCAAGTGGCGATGGCGCATTATCGCCAGATGGAAAAGCCGGACCGCGACCGCACGCAAGCGCGCGAGGCCGAGGACGCGTTCCAAACATTTTTGGAAAAGTATCCGAAGGATCCCCTGGCCGATAAGGCCGCGCAGCACCTTCGAGAAGTGCAGGAAGTGCTGGCGGAAGGCGATTTCCGGATTGGCTATTTTTATTACACCACGCGAGGCGACAAGAGGGCTGCAGCGTCAAGGTTGGCTTCGCTGGTAAACCGCTATCCGTTGTACAGCAAGGCGGACCGCGCGCTGTGGATGCTGGGGAACATTTGGGACGGTACGGAAAAGAAGGAGTTGGCGGCGCCTTACTACGCCAGAATCGTGCGAGAGTACCCGCTTTCGCCGCTCGTTCCACAAGCCAAAGACAAGCTAAAAGCGCTGAAAGCTCCTGTACCGCAGCCCGACCCGAAGGCCGTTGCCTGGATGACTGCCGAAAAGAACACGCCGAGAAAGCACGATGCCCTTCTCTTAAAACCTTTGGCGCTGGTGCATACGAACCCCAGGCAAGAGTTGTACGCGGCGGCAAAGACGGGAACGCCCACAATGACCCCGGAGTCGGATAGCGACGCCGGAGTGGATATTCTATCCGGCGGAAATCAATCGCGGATTGGTGGGGCGGGAACGGGAATCGTGGCGACGGTTTCTCCGGGAGGTCCGGCGGATACGACGAGCGGAGCCGAGAGCGTAACGCCGCCAGCCGATGGAACTGAGGCAAAGCCTGATGCGCAAAACCCCGATCCGGCGACGCCTCCAGCGGCGAATGACCCCGCCAATGGCTCGGCCGCGGCGGGAGCGAGCGAGACTGCCCAAAAGACGGATGGAACCGCCGACGGGACAGCGAAGGACGATGGAGGGGCGGCTGCAGCCCAGGGCACGTCGCAAACAAGTAGCCAGGGTGATAAAAAGGACAGCAAGAAGGAGTCCAGCAGCAAGAAAAAGAAAGGGTTGAAGAAAATTATCCCGTGGTAAACGCTTTCGGCTGCCAGTAACATTCTGAAACAAGACATGAGGTGAGCGAACAAGGGCCACACCTCTCGTTGTTTTTTCTGAGCTAGCCTCTACTAGTGTGCAATTGGCCAGTATTGATTTGCGACACAATCCTACCGCGGGGTGATTGACGCGCAAGCCCGCGAATGCTCCAATAAAATCAAGGCAGGGCACCCGTTTGGCTGCGGTGCAGCCGGAGTGGCTTGTGCAGGTGAGGTATCGCCGGAGGGCGTGTAGTGCCGAAAATTCTGGTTGCGGACGACAACAGCAACATCCAGAAGATGGTCAGTCTTGCACTGAAGGATCAGGGCATTGACGTGGTCGCCGTGGGAAACGGCGAAGCGGCAGTGCGAAAGATCGCGGATGTGCGGCCGGACCTGGTGCTCGCCGACGTGTTCATGCCGGTCCGAAATGGCTATGAAGTCTGCCAGTTTGTGAAGATGGATTCCGCCCTGTCGCATATCCCGGTGATTCTGCTGGTGGGTGCGTTCGATCCCCTGGATGAACAGGAAGCCCAGAGAGTGGGTGCGGACGGGGTTTTGAAGAAGCCGTTTATTCCACCTGACCCGCTGATCTCGATGGTGAAGTCCGCGCTGCAACGCTCCGGATCAGGCCAAGCGCCCCCGCCTGCCGCAAAGTTTGACGAGCCAGCGCCCTTTGGCGTCAAGGAAATGTTGCCCCCGGTGAACCCGAGCGTGCCGGCCGTGGCGACAGCGCCGGTGCAAGAATTCAACCTCGGAAGTCCAGAAGCCGTGAGCGAGAGTTTTGTCGAAGACGTCCCCTCGCGCCCGGAGCCGATTCGGATTGACTCCGGCTCGCAGCCAGTGGCGTTCGGCAGCCTGCTGGAAACACCCACAGAAACCACGAAAGCGACGACAGCGGATGACTCGAGTTTTGCGGCGGCGAACTCGCCGGAATTCGCCATGGAACACGATTGGCGAGACCGGGACGAGGAAGAGATGGATGCCGTAGAAGAGGAAGACGAGGAGCCGGCAGCCTGGAGGCCCGAGGGTACGGCAGATACTGAGGAAGTACCCGCAGCCAAGACCAAGAAACCCAAAAGCAACGCCAACGATTGGCGCATGGGTGGTTTTGAAGCTGTCAACAAATCGCGAAGTATGGGATGGGAACCAGGGGAAGAAACTCCGGCGCCTGTCGAAACTGTCACGCCGGCGGCAAGCAGTCGCGTTCCGGAAACGCCAGCGACTCCTCCGCCAACACCCGTACAACCGGCACAAGAGGTGTCGCCGATTCCGAGCAAACCGTTCGTAACTGAAACTTGGGCACCGCCGGCAGTTCCTGTGACACCGCCAGCGGCGAGCGAAACGCGCGTGACGGAGACGGCGACGGCTGTTGTTGAGGACACCAAGACGAAAACAGAGAGCGAAACGAAGCCCGCGCCGGAAAAGAATAAAGGAAAGGATTCGTGGTTTTCCGTTTCCTCCAGCCCGTGGGAAGGCGAGATTCAAAAAGCCAACCAGCTGGCTTCGACGTGGGATGCGCCGGCAACAACCACGCCAAAGAACGGAACGGAAAAAGCGGCCGAGGTCAGCCAGGAAACGCAGGTTGTGATTGAGGAAGCCGCACTTCCTACGGCGACCGTCGAGGCCATTCGAGAAGAAGCGGCCCAGGTCGCAGAAAACGCCACATCCGTCATGGAGACGCCGGAGACCGCATCGTCCGGGGGAGGCAGCTTTTACGCACGGGAAGAAGAAGGTGTCGTAGAGCCTGCAAGCCCGCCACAGGCAGCGACACCGGCGGCAACACCAGCCCCCAATATGGATGAGCTCGTCGCGAGAGTTTTGGCCAAGATGAACCCGGAAGTTCTGCAAGCCGTAACCCGTGAGATTCTGAAGCCCGTCGTGGAAGCGATGGTCAAGGAAGAGTTGAGGTCGAAGAAATCATAGTTCCCTGCTCTGTCTCGAATTTCCTGGATCGTTCCCGCCCAAGCCCTTCGTATGAAAGCTACTTCTACAATGGTGCAGCGAATTTGACGGAGCCTCTTTTTGCCCCGTATAGTCGAAGATTATCCTGACGCGAAGGAGCGTTGCAGGAACGACCTGCCTGTGCGGACCTTTCGCGGAATTTCC
>QHYL01000285.1 GCA_003224105.1 Acidobacteriota bacterium
TTCTTTGTCCAGGCGCCCCTGTTGCAGTAAAAAGATTCCGTGAAAATACTGCGGCCCAAAGCCCGTCGTGCCCAGCTTGAGGGCCTGCTGAATTTGCTGGTCGGCTTTCGCGAGCTCACGCTGGCGGTAGTGGTAGTAGCTCAAAGCTTCATGAGCAAAAGGCAGGTTAGGTTCGGCCTGAGCCGCCTCTTCCAACAACGGTTGCGCTTGCTCCAGACGGTTGTGGTGGGCGAAAAAATCTCCTCTTAAGGCAGTCATCTCCCCGGCAGAAATGCTGCGAGCGCTGTAGCTCTTTTCCGCTGCTTCCTGTCCGGACTTAACCAGGCCAACCATGAAGCTCGATTGTCTCGCGTAGCCCTCAATCCTTCTCCCAAACTGTTTCAGGTCGCCAAACGCCTCTTGCGCAGCCTGTACCTGGCTTCCAGATTTCTGCCAGGCCGCCAGGAAGTTTTTCAGCAACTGCTGCTGCCGCGCATCTTTGTCCATCGTCAGGTAGTGGACCAGCGCCCAGGACTCCGCATAAAAGACCGAGGCGCGGTTGTTTTCGTTGTAGTACGGCGACCGGTGATCCACTTCCAGCAAAGTCTCAATGGGGATGAGCTTGCTCTGCTGGAGCAGGTACAAGTGCCCGGGATCAATCGTGCCGGTCTTGCTCTCTTTGTCTCCCAGCGTCGAGTTCCCGAAAAACTCCGCCATGCCCTCGTCCAGCCAGAGCGGCAAACCTGTGAAGTTCAAGCGCATCAATGCATGCGTGTATTCGTGATACAGCGTATGAAACGGATTCTCGCCTTCGGAATCCAGCCGCATGATCACATAATCTTTGTCTTCTCCCGGCTGATACAACCCGGCGTGGTGGATGTGGCCCTTCACCTCCCATTCTTCGGGGAGAAAAAGCTTCATCGTGTTCTCGTTTTTCGCCGCCACGATGACGATGGGCTGGCCCGGGTCCACACGCATGGCAGGGAAGGCGCTGTGAAACATCTGGCGGATCTGCTCGAACTGGTCTGCGATTTTTCTCGCTTCTTTTTCGCCGGCGTTGGTGTTCACGGTGAAGTGCGGGCTCCGCACTTCAATCCAGTTATCCGCAGCCGAGGCGCGAATGGGAATGAGGAACGAGGCGAGCGCGAGCGTCAAACACGGAAGGAAGCGCGGCTTGAGCATGTTTTGCACCTGCCTGGCCCGTGCGAATAAAAACAAGAACAGCGAGCTAATTTTATAGGGCGCTACCGGCCGTTGGAATAGTACTTCACGTCGACGGGATCGAACATGGTGGCGGTGGCGCTGTGGGCTTTTTCGTAGGTGTCGATGGCGGCGACGTGTTGCAAGGAGGTGCCGATGTCGTCCAGGCCCTTCAGAAGGACTTCCTTGCGGGACGGAGCGATTTCAAACTTGAAAATCAGGCCATGCTTGTCGGCGATGGTCTGGTTCGGCAGATTGACCGTCAGCGAATAGCCTTCTTCTTTTTCGGTGTGCTGGAAAAGCTCCTCGACCTGATCTTCGGACAGCGTGGCGGGAAGAATGCCATTCTTGAAGCAATTGTTGTAGAAAATGTCGGCGTAGCTGGGCGCGATGATGACTCGGAAACCGTAGTCCTTGACGCCCCAGGGCGCGTGTTCGCGGCTCGAGCCGCAACCGAAATTGGCGCGCGCGAGCAAAACCGAGGCGCCTTTGTAGCGCGGGAAATTCAGCACGAATTCGGGATTTGGCTTTTCGCCCGGCAAGTAGCGCCAGTCGTAGAAAAGAATGCGGCCAAAGCCTTCGCGGGTCAGCGCCTTCAGGAACTGCTTCGGCACCATCTGGTCGGTATCAACGTTGACGCGATCCAGCGGCGCGACCATGCCTGTATGGGTCACAAAGGGTTGCACGACTAGTCTCCAATCACTTCAAACGCTGTGATGTACTTCAACTCCGTCCAATATGCCGAGTCCTTTTTGAAACGTTCGGGGCGGCTCGACGAAATCACATCGTAAACGATGCCACGGCAATCCTCATGTTGATCGCATTCGCTGACCGCGAGAACCTTAACATCCGCGACTTCGCCATCTTCAAACGTGATGTGCAGCTTCTTGTCTTGATAATCACGCGTAAGCTGCTGCGTCATGAACCTGTTACTCCACGTGGGCTACATCGAATTCGCGGACGTCGACGAAGTGTCCGGCAATCGCGGCCGCAGCGGCCATGACCGGGCTAACGAGATGCGTGCGGCTGTCCTTGCCTTGGCGACCCTCGAAATTGCGATTGCTGGTGCTGGCGCTGCGCTCGTGGGGCGGGAGGACGTCCGCGTTCATCCCGATGCACATGCTGCAGCCGGCGTCGCGCCATTCGAAACCTGCCGCGGTGAAAACTTTGTCGAGGCCTTCTTTTTCGGCCTGCGACTTGATGCCGCGCGAGCCGGGGACAATCAGCGCTTGCTTGATGTTTTTCGCAACGTGCTTGCCCGCAACCAAATGGGCTGCGGCGCGCAAATCATCAAGCCGCGAGTTGGTGCACGAGCCGATGAAGACGCGGTCCACGGGAATATCCATAATTGGCGTGCCCGGCTTCAGCCCCATATATTTCAGCGCGCTTTCCGTGGCTTTCTGATCGTTGAGATCCTTGAAGTCATGCGGATCGGGCACGCGCGCGGTAACACTGGTGACCATGCCGGGATTCGTGCCCCAGGTGACTTGGGGAGCGAGCTGCTCGGCTTGCAGCTCGACAGTCATGTCAAACTTCGCGCCATCGTCTGTGCGCAGCAGTTTCCATCGCTCGACGGCTTCCTGAAACGCTTTGCCGCGCGGCACAAACGGGCGGCCTTCCAGATACGCAAACGTGGTTTCATCCGGCGCCACCATTCCTGCTCGCGCCCCTCCTTCAATCGTCATATTGCAAACGGTCATGCGGCCGCCCATGGAAAGCGCGCGGATGGCTTCGCCGCCGTATTCCGCCACGTGGCCGGTGCCGCCGCCAATGCCAATTTTCCCGATGATGGCGAGAATAATGTCTTTCGCCGTGACGCCCTTAGGCCGCTTGCCGTGAACAAGGATGTGCAGGGTTTTCGAACGCGATTGCGCCAGGCACTGCGTGGCAAGCACATGCTCGACTTCGCTGGTGCCAATACCAAACGCCAGGGTGCCAAAGGCGCCGTGCGTCGAAGTGTGGCTGTCGCCGCAAACAAGAGTCTGGCCTGGCTGCGTGATGCCCAGTTCAGGACCGATGATATGCACGATGCCCTGGTTGCGGCTGTTCATGTCAAAGAGCCGCACGCCAAACTCGCGGCAGTTCTTCTCCAGCGCATCGAACTGCAGCTTGGCATCGTTATCGAGGATGGGCAGCGTGCGGTCGGTGGTGGGGACCGAGTGGTCCATCACCGCGAACGTAAGGTCCGGCCGGCGGACCTTGCGGCCTTCGGCACGCAATCCGGCGAAGGCCTGCGGCGAAGTACCCTCATGGATCAAATGCCGGTCAATATAAATGAGCGCGGGCTGGCCGGGCTCTTCCCAGACAACGTGGTTTTCCCAAATCTTTTGATAAAGAGTTTTTGGTGGCATGGCAGTTCACCGTGAATTTTAGCACTCCCATTCCGCAGCGCAACTCGCTGGAGCGAACTCCGCTTGGTCAGGTTCCTGTGAGGCGGTCTGTCACGGCTTTCCGGTCCCAAGCGCGCCGATTGTGTTCCATAATTTTCTTTGGCCCACTACAGTATTTTGCGGATTGCTCATCGTTCCGTTGTCGTGTGTTGTATAGGAGCAACTCGATCCGGCGATCGCCGGGTCATACCCCGGGGCTGTCTCTCAATTCCAGCCTGCGACGTGTGCGTCTCCCACGGGGTGTAAATCTCAGGGACATGAAAAGTCAGATGTTTTGTGCGTTCC
>QHYL01000320.1 GCA_003224105.1 Acidobacteriota bacterium
CCTTCGTCGATAACCACAACGGAACAGCAACTCTGTCGGGCACACCCACAGCGGGTACCGGAAAGACATACTCCCTGACGTTCACGGCCAGCAATGGCACGGGTTCGCCTGTCAGCCAAACTTTCACTCTAACTGTTAATCAGGCATCCGCTATTGCCAGCCCCAACAGCGCAACACTCACCGTCGGTTCTTCAGCGTCCTTCACGGTATTGACCACCGGCTTCCCAACGCCATCTTTGTCCGAGACGGGCACGCTGCCGGGCGGCGTGACCTTTGTGGATAACCACAACGGGACTGGGACCCTGAGTGGAACCCCAGCCTCGGGGACTGCGGGCACTTATTCCATCACATTCACCGCGAGCAATGGTGTGGGAACGCCAGCGACCCAGGCTTTCACAGTAACTGTGAACAATCCGAGTGCGGCGCCGGCAATTACCAGCGCCAGCAGCACAACGTTTACTGTGGGGGCGGCTGGCACGTTTTCTGTGACGACGACGGGCACGCCCACGCCAACTCTGACGGAAATGGGCGCGCTGCCAAGCGGCGTCACCTTTGTGGATAACCACAACGGAACTGGAACCCTGAGTGGAATCCCAGCCTCCGGGACTGCAGGCACTTATTCCATCACGTTCACCGCGAACAATGGTGTGGGAACGCCAACGACCCAGACTTTCACGGTAACTGTGAACAATCCGGGTGCGGCGCCGGTAATTACCAGCGCCAGCAGCACAACGTTTACTGTGGGGGCGGCTGGCACGTTTTCTGTGACGACGACGGGCACGCCCACTCCAACTCTGACGGAAACGGGCACGCTGCCAAGCGGCGTGACCTTCGTGGACAACCACAACGGAACCGCAACACTGGCAGGTACACCGGCGGCAGCCACGGGCAAAACTTACTCCCTCACGTTCGCCGCCAGCAATGGCATCGGTTCGCCGGCGAGCCAGACTTTCACCCTAACTGTAAATCAAGCTCCCGCCATCACCAGCCCCAACAGCACAACATTCAACGTGGGCGCATCGGCGTCGTTCACCGTGCTGACGACAGGCTTCCCAACGCCATCCTTGACTGAGACGGGCACGCTGCCAGCCGGCGTAACGTTCAAAGACAACGGAAACGGGACCGCAACTCTCAGCGGGACTCCGGCATCCGGCAGTGCAGGCACATACCCCATCACGTTCACCGCCAGCAATGGAGTGGGGACTCCAGCGCCCCAGACTTTCACCCTAACAGTGAACACTACGGGCACTGCCCCGGTGCTCACCAGCGGCAGCAGCACAACGTTTACCGTGGGAACGGCCGGCACTTTTTCCGTGACCACGACAGGCACGCCCACGCCATCCCTCACAGAAAGCGGGACGCTGCCAAGCGGGGTGACGTTCAAGGACAACGGAAACGGCACCGCGACTCTGAGTGGAACACCTGCCGCTGGAACCGCAGCGACTTACACGCTCACCTTCACGGCGACTAACGGAATCGGCACGCCTGCAACGCAAAACTTTACTCTCACGGTCACCTCGAGTTCGACCGGGATCATCTGTGGCTCTGGTCACGAGTCAGTGCTTAACGGGCAATTCGCCTTCTATTTCCAGGGCTTTGACGCCGGGGGGCCTGTAGCCATCGCCGGCAGCTTCAGTGCCGACGGCGCAGGAAGAGTCGCATTGCTTCCCAGCGTGGAGGACATCAACAGCAGCACGGGTGTGCAGACGAATGTCGCGATCAACGCTGTGGGCAGCTCGTACTCGGTTGGTTCGGACAACCGTGGCTGCCTGACCATCGCTACCAGCTCCGGCACGGCCAAGTATGCAATCTCCCTGGGCTCGCTCAATACCTCGGGCGTCGCAGCGAGGGCCCGCATGGTTGAAATTGACAGCACGGGCACTCTGGGCTCCGGTGTTCTCCACTTGCAGGATCCCACGGCCTTTGCGACGGCAATCAGCGGCAGCTTTGTGTTCGACGTGTCGTCTACCCTTTCTTTGTCCACAACCACGCCCAACCGCTTCGCGATGGCCGGGAGCCTCACCGCTTCAGGTGGCGTAATTACTTCGGGTGAGGCGGATTTCAATTTGAGCGGAAGCGTGGATGGGGGAGCCGCGGGCCCTCTTGCCATCACCAACGGCTCTTACAGTGTGTCGTCCAACGGGCGCGGAACTCTCAGCTTTGATGTTTCAGGTGCTGGCACTTTCAATGCCAGCATTTACATCGTCTCCGCCACGGAATTCTATATAACAGACATCGATGCCCAATCGCCCGCCAATCCCCTGTTTATAGGGACCGCGCAATCCCAGTCCGGAACGTTCACCACTTCCTCCATGAGCGGTAACATCGTCTTCTACAGTATTGGGCTTTGCGGAGGCTGCGGGCCAAATTCAACGGTGGCTCCCGACCTTTCCGTTGGTGTCATGAATATCCCCTCTGCCGGCAGCTTCACATTAACAGGTGACCAAAACCTGGGCGGAACCGTGACACCGGAATCCCTCTCTGGAACCTACACTGTGGATTCCAGCGGCCGGGTCGCGTTGCAGTCAGGTGGATCCACTGCCTACATCCTTTACCTTCAGATCGCCAAGAGAGGATTCCTTCTCAGCACTGGGAGCGAAGTAGGGGAGGGCTCAACGGATGGCCAAAGCGTCGGTCCGTTCACGACTGCTTCCTTAGCCGGAGCCTTCTTTCTCGTAAGCACTGACCCGCCCGAGCAAAACGTCAGCGATGTCTCGAGCATAGCCACCTTTGACGGGCTCGGTACCGTCTCAGGGACTAGCGACAGCGCGTCACTTGCATCTGCTCCGAGTTCCAATGCCTTCAGCCAGTCTTATTCCGTCAGCAACGGCACGGGTACGCCTGGCCGCGGCACAATTACGGCGAATGGAGTAACAAAATCCATCTTCTACATCATTTCGGCGTCGAAGATTGTGACGATGGACGTCATGGACAACACCGGCGCGCCCAACCGGAATCCTGCAATCACCACTGGCAGGCAATAGCCAACGCAACCTTTGACTTCCGGCATGTGACCGATGGCTCGGACAGGGGGTGAATTTCGGGGACGGCAGGATCAACTCCGCCTGCGGTTTTCGTAATCAGCAGAACTCAATATTGGGATTTTATTCAGGCTTGCCTGAAGGGATGTCCTTTGACCGCTCGATGGTGCGCAGTCTTTTCCCTACGGGGGAGTTCCGCGCGATGAACCGCATGCACTCGCAGAATCCTTTGCGTTCTCCGGGCGCCTGGCAGGCGTACCGGTAGGCGGCGTGGACCGTGGCTCGGTGGCCGCACAAACACACCTCCCGAGAAGGCTCAGGGATGTGCCGCCGGCCCTCGGGATTTCCAGGGGCCCTCTTTTTGTTCTCTGGCTTGCTGTCGCTCACGGTACTCCTCCAGTTATTGGCTTTCGGAGAAAACCCAGTTTGCAACCAAAAAGTCCTGATTCACCCCGCCCTGTCTAGCTTGGAGAGATTATCGCCTTTTACCGCGTGTTGTTTCAATAGGTGCGGGTTCAGGTGAAAGCCGGCCAAAATCTTAGTCATGGATCAAACGGATTTCGCGGCGTCCAAGGGGAGCAATGCACGATTTGCCTGAATCAGTCGGAGGGGTCAAGAGAGACGGCGGGCTGCTGTTGCGGCGCAATGGTTTCCGCGCGGGACCTGGTTACGTAAACCGCCAGTAGCAAACTCGAGAGCAATAGCACTGCCGCGAGATAGTACGGCGCTCCCGGAACGTGAATCCGCGCTTGAGGCGAAATTGCCAGCGCAAAGACCTGGGTGAACAAGACCGGCCCGGCCATCCCCGTGATTGCCCGCAAAGAGTTGATTGCTCCCTGTAACTTTCCCTGCGAGGAAGGGTCAACTCGCCGCGACATCAACGATTGAATCGCCGGCGCCGCGATGCCCCAGAGCGCGATAAAGGGGATCACCGCGTAGAGCATCCATCCGCTGGCCGCCAACGCGAAACCCGCGAAGCCCAGCGTGCCGCACAGCAGCCCGAAAAGCACGCTGCGCCGTTCTCCAAAGCGCTTCACAAAAGGTCCGACCAGCACGCCAGAGATGATGGATGCGCAAACTCCCACAACGGCGAGCGAAAGGCCAACGTCGCGGCGGCTCCAGCCGTAGCGCTCTTCCGTGTATAGGGCCCACATTGAGGGAAGAGAGGCATGGGCAAGGTAGTAGAGCATCACAACGGTCGCGAGCCCAGCGAGAACCGGGTGCGAGCGGAGAAGTTTCAATGAGCCCAGAGGATTGGCCATGCGCCAGGCGGACTTCGCGCGCTTTTCTTTGGGCAACGATTCGGGAAGGACGAAAAAGCCGTACAGAGAGTTGATCAAGCTGAGGACAGCGGCGGCCCAGAACGGAGCGCGAAGGTTGGAATTGCCCAGGTAACCACCGACCGCTGGGCCAATCACGAAACCGAGTCCAAACGCTGCGCTGATGTACCCGAACGGTTTGGCACGCTTTTCCGGCGGCGTAACGTCGGTGACGTAGGCATATGCGGTGGAAATATTCGAGGCTGTGATTCCGGAAATGATGCGCCCTACAAACAACCAGCCCAGCGTCGGCGCCAGCGCCATGAAAATGTAATCAATCCCCAGTCCGAAGCAGGAAAGAAGAATAATCGGGCGCCGGCCAAATCGGTCGGACCACGCGCCCAGAATTGGTGAAAACAGAAATTGCATCGCGTTCCAAACCAATAGCAGGTAGCCAGTGATGTCCGAAGCGCGCGCGAAATCGCCGCCTTCAAATTGACGGATGAGGTCGGGCATTACCGGAGCGATGAGGCCAAAAGCTAGAAAATCAAGCCCCACCATCACCAGGATGAAAACAAACGCGGCGTTGCCGGGTCCGGAGGAGGGTTGCGGTGTGCGTGCGGTGGTCTTAGCCATTAGGCGCGCGGTGGCTAAATTTCGAGAATCACAGGCAGGATGAGAGGCCGCTTGGAAGTTTGCTTGTTGATATAGCGTTTCAAGTCTACGCGAATTTTTTCTTTGATGACGCCCCAGTCGGAATTTTCTTCGGCGCTCGATTCCGCGACAGTTTTCATTAAAACTTCGCGCGCGCCAACCAGGAGTTCCTGGCCGTTTTCGCTCATCAGCCCGCGCGTCACGATTTCCGGCAGCGATTCGAGTTTTCCAGTGTGCTTGTCGATGGCGATGATGGGCACGACCACGCCATCTTCAGAGAGGTGCTTTCGGTCGCGGATTACCACTTCTTCGATTTCTTCGAGCGAGCCGGAATCCACAAGGACGCGGCCGGCCGGCACGGGATCCCGCCGACGTGCTCCTTCCTCAGTAAAGTCGATGGCTTGTCCATTCTCCAGCAGAAAGATTTCTTCGGAGACAGCGCCAAGTTGATGCGCCAGGGCCGCGTGCCTGAAAAGATGTCGATACTCGCCATGGACCGGAACGAAATATTTCGGCTTCACAAGTTGCAGGATTAACTTTTGTTCTTCCTGGCTGGCGTGGCCGGAAACGTGAATTACTCCTCCGGAGTTGTCGTAATACACCAGCGCCCGGCGGCGAAACATGTGATCGAGCATGCGGAAAATGGGCCGTTCATTGCCAGGAATGATGCGCGCGGAAAGAATTACCGTGTCGTTTTCGTCTACGGAAACGTGACGGTGGCTGTCCACAGCGATGCGCGAAAGGGAGGACATCGGCTCCGCCTGGCTGCCGCTGGCGAGAATCACGAGCCGCTTGGGATCAAAGCCGCGGATGTCCTGCGGCCGCACGACCATTCCGTCGGGGATATGCAGAAGGTCCAGCGAGTGTGCAATCTCGACGTTGTCAATCATGCTGCGCCCGACGAAGGCGACTTTGCGGTTGACGCGTACGGCGATATCAATCACCTGCTGGATGCGGTGAATCGAAGACGCGAAGCAGGACAAAATCACGCGGCGTGGCGCCGAGCGGCACAACTCTTCGATGCGGGGCACGACGACGCGCTCCGACGGCGTGAAACCAGGGCGCTCGACGTTGGTGGAATCGCTGAAAAGAGCCAGCACGCCTTCGCGGCCATACTTTGCAAGAGCATGCAAATCGAAAGCCGCGCCATCGACCGGCGTCTGGTCGACCTTGAAATCCCCAGTATGAATCACTACGCCGATCGGCGTTCGAATCGCGAGCGCCACGCAATCCAAAGTGCTGTGCGTGACGGAAATGAATTCAATTTCGTAGGGTCCGATCTCGATGAGACGGCCCGGCATGACTTCGCGCAGCGTCGTGGAATCCAGCAGTCCCGCTTCCTCCAGGCGCTTTTTTACCAGCGCTAGCGTAAAACGCGTTCCGTAAATCGGAACATTCAAATCGCGAAGAATGTATGGCAAGGCGCCGATGTGATCTTCATGACCGTGGGTGAGCACAATCGCGCGAACTTTCGTCCGGTTCTGCTTGAGGTAGGAAGTGTCCGGAATGACGAGGTCGACGCCCAAAAGTTCGGATTCAGGGAACATCATGCCGGCATCAATGACGATGATGTCGTCGCCGAGCTGCAGCACCAGCATGTTCATGCCGAATTCGCCGAGCCCGCCTAGAGGAATGGCGGTGAGCGGGTGCGGCGCTCTACTTGGGGTCTTGCTCAAGGAAACATTGGCTCCGCAAAGTAAACGAGCATCGTATCACACGGCAGAGATTCGCGAATGGCCGAGCGGGCCGGGAATAGGGCACAAAAAAGATCTTCCGGAGCCTAATGGTGAGAATCGCCAGCGAAAAGGTGAGCGATCAAAACGAGGATTACGGCGCCGAGTGTCGCGGCGGCGAGCGAATACCAGAAGCCGCCGCCAAAAATTCCGAGCTTTACGAAGACCCAGCCGCCAATAAAGGAACCGACCAAGCCGAGAACAATGTCCGCGATGCAGCCGAAGCCACGGCCACGAGCGATTTTTCCCGCGAGCCATCCGGCGATGAGGCCGATCAGGAGCCAGCCGATGATCCCACGATATTCGAAGTAATAGATGTGCTCGTCGAGAAGGATAGCGTTCACGCGGGCCAGCATCGTGCCTCCAGAGTAGTCTTGGATTCTACCCAAAACGGTGGAACTCACAAATGATTAGTTCGCCGGCGCTTCTGCCCGGTTCGCTTTGGCCCTTCCCGTTAGGAGTGGGGCAGCCAGGGCTCGCATCCTTATCGGGTGCTCGGCTGCTGCTGGGTCATGCAGTGAATTGTCCCGAGGCCGAGCACCACATCGCGACAGGGAATTCCAACGATTTCGCGGTCTGGAAAAAGGCGCGCTAGCGTGTTTAACGCCACGCGGTCATTTGAATCATTAAAAGTTGGCACAAGGACGAGTCTGTTGGCGATGTAAAAGTTCGCGTAGCTGGCGGGAAGACGGAAGTCGTCGAAATGGACAGGCGCGGGCATGGGCAGCGTTTCGACGCGGAGGGGAACGCCATCCTGATCCTTCATGGTTTTTAGCAGCGCGAGGTTCACCTGCAGCGGGGCGTAGTTGGCGTCGTTCGCATCGGTTTCGACGATCGTGAGAACCGTAGAAGGATTCACGAAGCGCGTGAGGTCGTCCACATGTCCGTGGGTGTCATCGCCGGCGATGCCGTTTTTGAGCCAGAGAACGTTTGTTACGCCGAGGTGTTCGCGAAAGACGTCCTCGTAATCTTTCTTTGTGAAGCCCGGATTTCTTTCCTGGACTTTGCTCAAAAGGCATTCTTCGGTGGTGAGCAGCGTGCCTCGGCCGTTCACGTCAATGCTGCCGCCTTCGAGAACCACGCGGCGGCCTTTGTGCTGCGGTTGCCAGAGGCGCCGCTTTAGTTTTGTGTTTGCTTTAGCAACCACGGCCGCATCTTTCTTGTGATTTGGATACTTGGCCCAGCCGTTGAATAGAAAGTTATTGAAAGCCACTTCGCCGGCTTCGTTGCGAACGCAAATGGGGCCGGAGTCGCGCATCCAGCCGCGATCAGTAGGCATCACGAAGAAATTCACGGCATCAAGGTTCGCCCCGGACTTTTTCAGGATCGAGCGGACGCGCGATTGGGCCTCGCGATTTTCAACCAACAGGAAAACGCGCTCGACGCGAGATAAATGGCGGACAATTTCGGCGAAAGCCCAGGGAATGGCGGCGAATTTTCCAGGCCAATCGGTTGCTTCGTGGGGCCAGCCGAGCCAAGTGGCTTCGTGGGGTTCCCATTCCGCAGGCATGCGGAAACCCAGCGAGAATGGCGTTGCAGATTGTGAGCGTTGCTTCATTGGGTGAAAGAATTTAACACAGAGGCCGCAGAGGACACAGAGAGCTCAGAGCAGAGAAGAGGACAGTTTATTTTTCGCCGAGCCAGCGATTGAGGATGGGTTGGTAGGCATCAATGCGCCGGTCGCGGAGAAAGGGCCAGTTGCGGCGAGTTTCTTCGCTCCTGGCGGGATCGCATTCGACGACGAGAATCTCCTCTTTGCAATTCGACGCTTCCGAGAGGATTTGGCCGAACGGATCGGCCACGAAGGAATTCCCCCAAAACTCTAGCCCGGGATCGCCATTCTCCGGGTGCCCTTCAAATCCAACTCGATTCACCACGGCAACGTACACGCCGTTGGCAATGGCGTGGCCGCGCTGAATGGTGCGCCAGGCCTCCAGTTGTGCCGCGCCGAATTGCGCTTTCTCGTGCGGGTGCCAGCCGATGCTGGTGGGATAAAAAATCACTTGAGCGCCGCCAAGCGCAGTGAGGCGCGAGCCTTCGGGATACCACTGGTCCCAGCAAATCTGCACACCGATGCGCGCGTACTTCGTATCGAAATTTGGAAAGCCCAAATCCCCAGGCGTGAAATAAAATTTTTCGTAATAAAGAGGATCGTCGGGAATGTGCATCTTGCGATATTTCCCAAGAAGACTCCCGTCGGCATCCAGCACGGCGCAACTGTTGTGGTAAACCCCGGCCGCGCGGCGCTCGAAAAGCGAGACGACGAGCGCGACTGTTTTTGCTTTGGCGACTTGCGCAAGCTTCTCCGTTGTGGGCCCGGGCACCGGCTCCGCCAGGTTGAAAAGGTCCGCGTCTTCGATGCGGCAAAAGTATTCGCCTCGAAAAAGCTCGTGCAGGCAAATAATTTGCGCGCCGCGAGCGGCCGCTTCCTGGATTTTCTCGATGGCGCGTTCGAGGTTTTCCTCTACATTCGTCGCGCATTTCATCTGCACGAGCCCAACGGTGAATTTGTCGGCCATGAATTTTAGTTTAGCATGAGCAACAAGCGGCTTTTCATGCGCGATTTTGCTTTCCTTTGTGCCGCGTTTGTACTAAAAATCATGCGAACATACAAGCATCACTGCGAACCACCAGCAAGATTGCAGTTCATTCGCTCCAGGAAATTAACCTTTTAAGTCTGAGGAGATGCGATGGGGAGGCAGCAAAAGAAGACTGTGACCGGGCGGGTGTTGCACGACCCGGTGAAGGATAAGCTCCGGCCGATTTTTCCGCTGGACTTATCGCGCTGCCGAACGATAGATGACCTGGTTCGCGCCATGGGCAACACGGCGTTCACGGGAAGACAGATTGGCGACGCTGCCGATGTATTGGAGGCCATGGCGCGCGACAAAGATTGTTTTGTAGTGATGACTCTCTCCGGCGCATTGACCGTAGGCAAGATGGGGCTGATTTTTTGCGACCTCATCGAGTCCGGAGTGGTAAACGCGATCGTTTCAACTGGCGCGCTGATGGCCCACGGACTAGTGGAAGCAACGGGCCGTTCGCATTTCCGATACGACGCCAGAATGAATGACAAGATGCTGTTCGAAGCAGGCTACAACCGCGTTTACGATTCGCTTGAGCCAGAAGTCAATCTCGATCACGTCGAAGAAGTGATGCAGCGATTGCTTAATGAATGGGATGCGAATGACGTCGTTTGCAGCTGGAAGATTCACCGGCGCATTGGCGAGTTCCTGCAGAAACATGCGCCAGGGCGGGGAATTCTGAAGTCGGCGTTTCAGCACGACGTGCCTGTTTTTGTGCCGGCCTTTAGCGATTCCGAATTGGGCATCGACTTTGCGCTTCATAAAATCGCCCGGCAGAAAGAAAACCGGCCGGTGTTGCGGTTCGATCCTTTCGAAGACTTTGAGAAATTTGCGAATACCATGCTGGCAACAAAGCGCATGGGGATTTTTACCGTTGGGGGCGGCGTGCCGCGTAACTGGTCTCAGCAATTCGGCGTTTACGCGGAGCTGCTCGCTCGGCGCGGCTACAAGAAGCTGCCGCTCAAGCGCTACAACTACGGCCTGCGCATTTGCCCGGAGCCGGTAAGCTGGGGCGGCCTGAGCGGGAGCACCTACACGGAAGCGGTTTCTTGGGGGAAATTCGTGCCGCCGGAGGAAGGCGGGCGCTTCGCGGAAGTTTTCGACGACGCCACCGTGGCGCTGCCATTGATTGTAGGCGCGGTGTTGGAGCGGCTGGGGCACTTCAAACACGACAAGTAGATGATAAAGATGTGAATCTAGGGTATCTCGATCCGCGTGCCCGCTCCCGCGTAGAAATAATCGTCGCCGAAAGCTTTCTGCAATCGCAGAAACGCGGGCTCGCCGGTGCAGTGGCCAGGCGCGACTTTTTCGAGTTTCCATTTGTGCTTCAGGCTGTCCACCAGCTGGTCAATCTCGGTTTCAGGCGTGCTGACGAGATGAAGACCGCCGCAAAGGAAATGTACGTGCGGGTCAATGGCGGTGGCGGCCCGCAAGATTTCCTCGATTCCCGGATGAGAGCAACCAACGATGACGGACAGGCCGCCGGGCCCGCGGAGAACAAGGGACAGCTCCCGCAGTTCGATCGTGCCCGGAGTTTTCGAGATTGTGAAAACAATGAAGATATCCGGGGAAATTTCCGTCAGTTTGTCGATCAGGACGAAGTTCCCGCTGGGCCAGGGATAGCCGGTTGGGATCTTATCGGGGTATTTCCCATCGTAGTAACGCATGCGATCGGGAAGGGAAGCAACTGGCTTAATCAATGTAGAAGGAGCCGCGCCCCCGAAGATGCCAAACGATTCCATCGGAGCATAAATAAGAACGTTTGGGTTTACAGAGAGAAGGTATTTCAGTCCTGTGGTGTGATCCGTATGGCGGTGGGAAATGACAACAAAATCCAGCTTGGAGAGGTCCACGCCCAGGGCTTTGACATTGTGCTCGAATGTCGCCGCATTGTTCCCGGTATCAAAAAGAATGCGTTTGCCGCCGTGTTCCACCAGCGCGGAGAAACCCCAATCCTTGGTCACATCTTTGGAGTCGGAAAAAGCGTCATATAAGATAGTGACGCGATCCTTTGCTTGAGCGGAAAAAGAGAGAGTGCAAGAAAGTGCAAGGAAGGGGAGCAGGAGCCGCTTTCGAATCTGCATCGGTGCCCTCCGAGGTTAGGCTGAGCAGAGGATAAAACTAATCGTCTTCGCCAATCAGGATGGCGGCGCCGAGCACCGTGGTCCACAGCCCGCGTTTGTCGCCCACAGCAGACTGTGTAATGTTCATGGTGCGGACAATCTTATTTGAGATGCGGTAAACCTCTTTTTTCTCGTCGAACGACAAATCCGGATCGAATTCCACGTTCAGAGTAGTAGCGAGCATTTCCGCGGCGAGCTCTTCGGCGTATTCGCCTGCGACTTCTTCGGTCTCGCCGAACGAGTGATGCTCGGAGAGATAACCGTACATGGTTTTGTCGCTTGGCAGGGCGAGCCCGATGCTAGCGGCGATGAGCCGGTGCGCTTCCTTGGTGGAATTCTCGCTGATGACCGTAAACGCCACCTGACCGGGCTTCAGATGCTTTAAGCCTTCGCTACGAGAAATTAATTTGCAGTTGGGAGGAAAAATAGAGGAAACGCGGACAATGTTGCAGGCGGCAATGCCCGCATTGCGCAGGGCCAGTTCGAAGCTGGAGAGCCGTTCCCGATGTTTCCCGACACCTTTCGTGAGGAAGATCTTCTTCGCGACAAACGCCATGGTGCCGGTTTTTCGGGCCTCCCTGAAAGGATTGAGAGCAAAAAATTTAGGGCAACGCAAAAGTAACAAGAAGGTTTTCGAGTGTCAATGCATTTTGAGGGCCGAGTTCGGTTTTGTACCGGAATTGTGAATGGCGGTTAACAGCTACTCTGGGGAACGCTACTCCCCGGCAACGCGGTGAACGAACTTTCCCAGCGGCTTGCACAGGGCAAGCAGATTCCCAAGGTGCTCCGCGGTGAAATCCGGTCCGGCGGCCGCCGGTGTCAGGCCCTTGCGGCTGACCTGAATCACACCGACGACTCTGCTATCAAAGAGAATCGGCGCGCTGATGACCTTTTGGATTGGTTCCGTGGTCTCTCCGCTCAGTTTTATGTTCTCGAAGACGACGGCGTGACGCGCAGCGCTGAAGTTATTGTCGATTTCCGGGCGGCTTTCGCGGACGGTCTTAGCCGCGAGCGCGGAGTTGCTGGAGAGCGGAATGAAACCAACGCTCTTGAGCGCCTCTGGCACGAGAAAATGCAGGTGCTTCCACCGTGTGGAAACTGCCAGGATGGCGACCTCCTCGCCGCGAACCCCAATGATCTTCGCGATTTTTCCTGCAATTGCCGGGAGAGACGGTTGCCCTGTGCCGGCGTCATCCCCATCGAGAGCGCGGGCAATGCGTTCTAGTTCCGACACAAGGCTGAGAGTTGTGCTCATGGCGATTCCTTGAGACTCGGGGGAGTGCAACCAGGAGGGGCTCAGACCCGGTGGTCCCGTCTGACGACAATTCTATTTTCGCGCGGCCCGCGTGCTCTCTCACGAGAAGTTTACCGCAATGTTGTCCGCGGAAAACCGTCCCATCGGACAGGTAAGTTGCATCAATCGATTCATCTGCCTATACTGTTTTTGCCGCGATTCTCACCGCCTGCAGCAAGCAGGCCGCTCCCCCGGTTCGTAGAAAGTGAACCGCACAGAAATGCGCGGCGGAGAGGACATGTCCGCTACGGCAACTCTGCCTCGCCTGGTTCTTCTTCCTCACATCACTGATTGTTTTTTGAAACCGGCGCTCACCTGCCGGGTAAGGTGTGGTGAATGAGCGCTACCGCTAATTATCCGTTGGCAAGGCTGCGCTTTTGGGATACCACAGTCGGCAAAAAAGCTGTCATGGCGGTGACGGGGTTCATCCTGTTCGGCTTTGTCGTCGGGCATCTGGCCGGTAATCTGCAAATCTACGAGCCACCGGAGAAAATTAATCACTACTCCGAAATGCTGCGAAGCGTGCCATCGTTGCTGTGGAGCGCGCGAATCACCCTTCTGGCGTCGGTCTGCCTGCATATCTGGGCTTCGTTCGCGCTGTGGAGGCTGCAGTGCGCTGCTCGGCCGATTCCGTACGCGAAAAAGGCCAACCTTCATTCCACCTACGCTTCGCGCACCATGATGTGGAGCGGGCCGATCATCCTGGCTTTCGTGATTTACCATCTGCTGAACTTCACGTTTGGCACGGTCCATCCAGGCGGTCCCTTCGATGTTCACAACGTGTACAACAACGTAGTGACGGGATTTCAGTTCTGGCCGTCTTCGGTGTTCTACATCATCGCCATGATCATGTTGTGCTACCACCTGTATCACGGGCTGTGGAGCATGTTTCAGTCGCTCGGGTTCAGCCATCCTGTTTACACGCCATGGATTCAGCGGCTGGCCAAGGTTGTGGCCATCCTGGTTGCCGCCGCTTACATCTCCATTCCGGTCGCGGTGCTGGCCGGCTTTCTCAAGCCGGTATGAGGAAGAGCTGACAGATGGAACTGATCTCCAACTCGCCTACCGGGCCGATCGAAAAGTCGTGGGAAACGCATAAGTTCGGCTTGAAGCTCGTCAATCCGGCAAACAAACGCAAACATACAATTATTATGGTGGGTACAGGACTCGCCGGCGGGTCGGCCGCGGCAAGCCTCGGAGAACTGGGCTACAACGTATATTGTTTTTGCTTCCAGGATTCGCCGCGGCGCGCGCATTCCATCGCTGCGCAAGGCGGCATCAACGCCGCGAAGAATTACCACAACGATGGCGACAGCGTATACCGCCTGTTCTACGATACGGTAAAAGGCGGAGACTTTCGGTCGCGCGAAGCCAACGTTTACCGACTCGCGCAGGTGAGCGTCAACATCATCGACCAGTGCGTGGCGCAGGGCGTGCCGTTCGCCAGAGAGTACGGCGGGCTGCTGGACAATCGCTCTTTCGGAGGTGCGCAGGTTTCCCGGACATTTTACGCGCGCGGACAGACAGGGCAGCAGCTTTTGCTCGGCGCGTATCAGGCTCTGGAGCGTCAGGTCGCGCTAGGAACTGTGAAGATGTATCCCCGAACCGAAATGCTCGACTTGATTGTAATTGACGGCCATGCGCGTGGGATCGTTACGCGGAGCCTCATCGACGGCAAGGTGAGTGTGCGCTTCGGCGACGCCGTAGTTCTTGCCACCGGCGGTTACGGCAATGTCTTCTATCTTTCTACGAACGCCAAGGGAAGCAACGCCACAGCAATCTGGCGCGCCTA
>QHYL01000427.1 GCA_003224105.1 Acidobacteriota bacterium
GAGTATCCAACTCACGGAAACCGTCAGTATCAGCACGAAGGCCCCCACCAGCGCCGCCTGCCATCCCATTGAAATCGCCGGCAAAAACGAAGACCAACTCTTCGGTTCCGCCCGGTGCGCTTTCCGCCCATCTTCTTCGATCAGCGCGCGCTCAATCCGTGCCCACAACTCGGGAACCGCCGAATAATCCTGCAGCTCCTTCGCCGCCACGCTCAGCGACTTCCAGGCGCGCACGTCTTCCGCGCACGCCGCGCAGTCCGCTGTGTGCGCTTCCAGCGCGGCCCATTCCCCCGCCGTGCCGTCTTCAAAAATCCGCTCTCGATCCTTGCAAGTCACATTCATCGTCGTTCACCAAACTTTGTTTGCCGTGTTTCCTTCACTGCGCTTTGCTCACCGTACTTTTTTCACTGGCCTGGTCACCGCAACTGCGCCGTACTGCTTCGGGGCGGTTCCAGCATCTCCCGCAAATTCTTCTTTGCCTGAAACAGCGTGTTCTTCGACGCCGCCTCGGTAGTCTCCAGCATCCCGGCAATCTCCGCGTGCCGGAAACCCTCCACTTCGTACAGCAGGAAAACGTCGCGCTGATGCCGCGTCAGCTTCCCAAGCGCCCTTTCCAGCGCCATCCGCAGCGAAGGATGCGCTCCCGGAGCGCGAGGCTCGATCCGCGGCGCGTCTTCCGAATCATCGTCCGTCGTTACTTCTTTTTTTCGCAATCGGCTGCGCCGCGCGTCGTAGCACGTGTTGATCAGGATGCGGTACGTCCACGTCACGAAACTTGACTGCCCGCGGAAGCTCGCGATGCTCCGTTGCACTTTCAGGAACGTTTCTTGCACCGCGTCTTCCGCGTCCACCGTGCTGCCCAGCACGTTGCGCGCAAGGTTTTTCATCTTCGCGCCATGCAGAGCGTACAACCGCTCGTAGGCGCGCAAGTCCCCGGCCTGGCACGCTGTCGCCAGTGCGGCGTCTTCGCCTGCAGCTTCCACGGCCGCCCGCAGCGGGCCGCCGCTCACGTGTTCGAAACCTTCCACTCGCGTTCCCCACTTGCCTGCCTGCCGGGGCAGGCCTGCCGCAGCAGCATCGCGCGGCGCGGAAGCGATTCTAGCCTTCCAAGGCAGCGCAAGTCCCATAGTTCCCATTCCTGGCTCCTGTGGAATAGACGACACACCTCCCCCAAACGTCAGTGCGCGCCTGCCGTGGTTTGGGCAAGGCCGCTACGCCCGAATAAGAGTCTTCTCTAACCTATGTATTTGCTTAGCTTTAACAGAAATTGTGGAGCATTTTTGGAACGCGGTTTATCTTGAATCTTGCGATGGGCAGCCCTTGCTGCGCTTTCTGTTCAACGCCTGGACGTGCCACAAATTAGCCCAGCCCGTCCCTGTCTCCCTGCCTCCGCATCTCCGCAGCCTTTTTCGTTTCTTTCTGCTGTCTGCTTTCTGCCTTGTCCCCTCACGCCGCCCCCCGCGACAAAACCCCCTCCGACTTCCTCCACGCAGCTCTCGTCGGCGGTCGGACTAGCGGCGCATTTGCCTCCGCGCCCCGCGTCTCGACGCTTTTGTACCGCAGCATGCGTACCGCCGAAATCCCACAAGCCACGCCCTTCCACCCACATCGCGCGCATTGCACGCGGTAGACTCGCGCCTTAATTTCCTCCTCGCGCTCCACCGGGTCGCTGCGAAAGTTCGCCGATGCCTCATATCCCCCGCAATGGATGCACCTGAACGTCAGGTTGTAGCGGTGCGCCGTCCCGTAGAACTCCAACCCCAGCGCATGGCTGTTGTAGCCAAGCCTCTGGCAGTAGGCGATTCTCGCGCGCGCCCACTCTTTGCCCTTCGACGGTTTCACAAACACGCGCGTATTCGCTTTCCACGGCAGCTCGGTTTGCACGCGCACGCCGCAGGAGCTCACATTTTCCGTGGAGGCCAGCTCCGCGAACATCGGCTCAGTGCCGAGCGAAAGCCACACTCTCAATTTCCGATCGGTCCGTGCATCTCTTCGTCCCGCCGTCCATGACATGGCGCGGCCATTTCCGAGGACAGGCGTGCGACAAACGATCAGCGCGGCGAGTCGGGAAACGCTCTTAAGAACATGCAGTCAGGGCTACCCGAAGCATCGCCCGCTGATTGTCCTCTAATAAGTTGGCGTTACTTTGCTCCTCCGCCCCGCCAGCGCAATCGGGTGAATTATGTAATCCGTGCCCATTTCCCGGTTTTCCACAGCCCTCTGCATCCCTCGGACTAACAAGCCCCAATGCCGCCACTTGTAGCATCGGTCCTCCCGCGCCTATAATGTCTCTTTACGCGGAGTCCGAGGCGCCATCCGCGCTTGCCGGACTCCGCCGTATTTTTCAGGGCGTAAGAGTTCGGTACGCAAGAAATCAGTTCGCTAGGGTTCCGTGCGCAAGGATACACGACGCCCCAAAGGCTCCAAGTTCGGCAAGAGTCTAGGGCGCACCAAGGATTCCCTGCGCGACAGACTCTCTAAGCCCGGCAGGCACGCGATCATGTCCGATCCGCTGGCTAAAATTAAGAAGAAACTTCAGGGCGAGATCGACCAGCTCTCGCATGAGCTTAGCGTCGAGCTTCCTAAGGAAATTGCCGTCGCCCGCGCCCACGGCGACCTTTCCGAAAACGCGGAGTACAAATTCGCGAAAGAGCGCCAGACGTACGTCAACGCCAAGATCGCGCAGCTCAAAAAGCGCATGGGCGACCTCGGCATGCTCAACCTCAACAATATCCCGAGGGACCGCTCCGGCTACGGCTCGCGCATAGTCGTGGTCGACTTGGCGCGCGACGTCAAGGTGAAATACAAGCTGGTCAGCAGCGAGGAGGCCGACGCGGAAAAGGGCCTGATCTCGACGACCTCGCCGATCGGCCGCGCCTTGCTAAACCGCAAGGTCGGCGATGAGATTGAAGTCGCCACACCGGCCGGCAAAAAGGAATTTGAAGTCGTGGAGTTACTGACGATTCACGACGGCGAGTAGCCTCAGCAGGCTCGCGGCGCCAAAAAGCCACGTCCTAAGGATTTTTGAAGTTTTGGCGAGTAACCTTCTTTTTCGTCCCCGCGTCTTAGAATTTGTCGCGCCAGCCACGGGAGGACCTTTATGAGTTGGGGCACCGGCCCGGCGCTCGGGCTGCTTACGTTCTGCGGTTATTTGCTGTTTTTGTTTGGCGCCGCTGTGGTTTGGCGCAACCGTAACAATTTTTTGCTCTGGGTACAGGATGAGATTTCCTTCTTTCACCGCAGCTTTTCGCGGTTTACGCCCTCGGGTCCGTTCTACATTCCGCGCTCGGAGTCATTGCGCTTCAAAGAAGTTCCGCATTATGTGCTGAATTCCATTTCGCGCCTCCCGCGCAACCGGATTAACGGCGGCGCGCTTCTTCTCTTTGTCGGGTTACTGCTTTTCTTGCTCGATTTTTACATCTAAGTTTCTCCGCGCGCGGTGGACAAATCGGAATCGCTTTGCGATTCTCGTTGCGATGAAACCTTCTCTGATTGTTCACGGCGGTGCGTGGGACATTCCCGACGAAGCCATTGACGCCTGCGAGTCTGGATGTCAGCGCGCGCTGGCCGCGGGCTGGTCCATTCTGTCGCGCGGGGGCCACGCGCTGGACGCTATCGAAGCGGCAATCATAGTGTTGGAAGATGATCCCGTGTTCGACGCGGGCTACGGCTCGCACTTGAATCTGGATGGCCGTGTGGAATGCGACGCCATAGTGATGAACGGCGCAACGCTGCACGCCGGCGCAGCCGCCACGCTGCGGCGCGTGAAGAATCCCATTCGGGCAGCGAGAGCCATCCTGGAGAAATGTCCGCACATGATGTTGGTGGGCGAAGGCGCGGAGCGCTTTGCTGTGGAGCATGGAATCGCGCTGTGCGATCCGGACGAACTGATCAGCGAGGCGGAGCAAGAAGCCTGGCTTAAGTGCAGAAACGATAAGCATGCAGCCGAGCACCATCGGGGGCACGAGCAGGGAACCGTTGGCGCCGTGGCGCTTGATAAGGACGCAAACCTGTTCGCCGCGACCTCGACCGGCGGCACTTGCTGCAAACTGCCCGGCCGTGTGGGCGATTCGCCGCTTATCGGATGCGGATGCTACGCGGATTACGAAGCGGGCGGAGTCTCCTGCACGGGCTACGGCGAAGCCATCATGAAAATCGTGATGGCCAAGAGCGCGGTCGATCTCTTACGACAATCACCGATTTGCGTGGACACTCCAGGCGGCGCTTCTTGCGGCGCCTTTACGGCGAACGTTGCCGCGCGGGAAGTGGTGCATCTC
>QHYL01000428.1 GCA_003224105.1 Acidobacteriota bacterium
CGGATCTCGGCAAGTTCATACGCAGAATTCGCATTCAGCGGATCGAGTGTGAGTTCGAGCTCAAATTCCTTAACAGCCGCGCTTAGGTCCTCCGCAGATAAAGTCTCTCGGAAACGGGCCAAGAGTGTCCGCCCCAGCCGATAGTGTATGCCAGGCCGCTTTGCCTCTATGCCCAGCACAGTGCGGTACTCGCCGAGGGCAGAACTGTACGAGCCCTGGCTCTCGTATGCCTCAGCAGATGCCTCGTGGGTCCAAACAGAATCGGGAGCAATTTGAGACAATTTCTGCATCGATAGAAATGCGAAATTGCCGAAGATTTTGCCATTGTGATAGAGAACTTCTGGATCATCCGGATACAACCTGTTCATCTCAAGAGCAATCTCAACAGCTCTGCGATTCTGCAGTAGGCCAGTGTACGCCCGTTCAAGCTGAAGTCCGCACATCCGCTTCGTTTCAGAGTCAGTGGACCGAAAACCCTTCTCCAGCCCCGGTAGCGCTTCGCTAAAGCGACCAAGTTCGGAGAGCGACAGGGCGAGGATGGTCGCCGAATTGGCAAGGGCCGGTTTCAACTTCAAAGCGCGGCGCAATTCCGGAACCGCTTCCCCAAATTTACGCTCCTCAAAATAGATCAGTCCCAGATTGGCATGGATTTCGGCTATCTCGGGATGTGCTTGTACAAGTTGCTCGAACGCTCGCTGAGCTTCCGGATAGTTGCCATCCGTGAGGGCACGCTGAGCTGCTTCATATTGCTGGCCGAGCGCAGAAACCTGCGCGGTAGCTAACTGGAGCGGCAGACACGAGAGCCCCAGACCTATCAGAGACAGTCTTGTAAGCCAGCTCACAGTGCGAGTGTACCGCAGGAGAAACAAGAGTGCCCAGCCGGTAGGGTCACATTTATTGGCTGTGCTGGGGTCTCGTTCACGAATCCGGGCCAAGAAAAGACTCGCCAAGGAGTGAGCCGGGGCGTCCGGGGGTGATTGCATCGTCGGTTAGAAGGTTATCTTGCCACCCAGTTGCACAATTCTACCAGGTGCAGCGCTTGCGATCTTGCCATAGCTTGAGCTGGGCAAGGTGTTCCCGGGGTTTGTGCCACCGCCACTCCCGAAACCGATCAGGCCTCCCGGCGGGATAGCGTACTGCGTGTGGTTGAAAGTATTAAAGGTGTCGATGCGTAGCTGAAAACCGACGCGCTCGGTGAAAGCAAAGGTCTTGGCCAAACCCATGTCCCAGTTGTTGATACCCGGCCCCGTAAGGAAGTTGCGGCTGGTGTTGCCGTACACACCTGGAGCAGGAGTGCAGAACGAGACTCCCGTAAGCACCTTGGCGGAGCAGGAGGTGTCAAGTATGTGCGCTCCTGTGACCGGGTCGATGTCGTAACCAATCGTATTGTTAAACCAGCTGTTTGGAGTCCGCTGAAATCCACTCGGGTACGCAGGGCCGATCTGATTCGGACGCTGAAAAAAAGTGTCAAGTAATCCGTTTACATCGGTCGTAACGAGGGAGTACGGGAAGCCAGCCTGGAAGGTAGTCACACCTGATACTTGCCAGCCCCCAATAAGAGCGTTGGCAGTTTTGTTCATTCCGCCGAGCAGCCGCTTCCCACGTCCGATCGGTAATTGGTACACGTAGCTGGCCACAAAACGATGCTTCACGCTGAAGTCGGACGGGCCGTAATCGCGATTGGGATCATGATTGTTCATGAATCCCTGCCATCCCGTTCCTGCCGTGGCGCCAATGCCGGCTGCCGCCGATTTATCATCCATGCTTTTTGCCCAAGTATAGAAAGTGGTGAGCGCCAGAGACGAGGTGCGGTGCTCCAGCTTCATGGTTCCGGCATGGTAATTGGAGTAGCCGCTCCAGTCGCTATTGATGTAAATCCCAGGGAAGTTTGCGTAAGGCTTGCGCTGCGAGACAAGGCAATTGTGGTTTGAATCATTTTGATCGGCCTGACAAAACGGCAGGTCCGCAGCAGAGAGTGGTAACGCTTGCGCTATGTTGCGTCGATCGAGAAGGTGCGTGCCCTTGTTTCCGATGTAGTTGACCTCCAAGGTCGTGTTCCGGAAAAGCTCGCGCTGGACCGACAAGTTCCATTGCTGCAAATAGGGATTGCGTGGGTTGTCGGACTCGATGACCGCAAGAAAGGTCAGCGATTTCGGATCAATGGGGTTGAGCGCAGTGAAGCTCGGGAACAGATTATCGGTTAACTTGGGTGCCGCCGTATTTGAGTTAGGGGTAAGAGCTTGTCTGACTGCGTAAGGGTACAAGTCTCCTGAGTCGTCGATCTCGCGCCCTTCGGAGGAGTCCCAGAAAATGCCGTAGCCACCGCGAACTACCGTCTTCTGTCCAAACGGCCGGTACGCAAAACCGAGGCGCGGGGCAAAGGGTGTCTTCTGACCGGGATGCGGAACGTTCGAGCCACAATACGCATAGACGGGATTCCCCGCAGGCGCGACGCCGTTAGTTAACAGTGTTTTATCGGCGAAACAGAGACCTCCCTGTGGGTTCTTGTCGTCCAACCAGAAGAAGTGGTTACTGGCTTCGTAGGCTGCGGCCCGATAATCCCATCGTAAGCCGAGGTTCAACGTCAGCCGGTTGCTCAGCTTCCAATCATCCTCCACGTAAGGGGCGAAGTAACTAAAGACGTGGTCCTGCGGGTTGCCGGCAACAGTCGTGCTGCTCAAGGGAGCTGGAAAGAAACCTGAGGCGCGTTGATAGTAGCCGAGCAAATAATCGGCGATGGCATTCCCAGTACCGCAAAGGCCCGTGGCATTGGGGCAATTCGCGCTGTTGCGTGAAACCAGGTCATTTGTGAAGGTGTATTCCCCAAAGAAGTCGTTATCCAAATTGCGCATGAGGTGCCAGCGGCGGTAATCGAAGCCTACAGAGATCGTATGCCGACCGCGGGCCCTACTCACAGAATCACCAAATTCCCACATAGGTTGATTACTTGCCGTATAAGCATTGACCGGTCCACCGAAATTGCTGAATTTGGAAAACGTAAGGTAAGGCCAACTTGTCTGACCGGCGGCAAATTTGGTAAACGTGCCTGTAAGCCCTAGCGATGCAATGGCAGAATCGGGTGGCGTGGTAGCGCCCTCATTGGCAATGGCTCTGAGGAAACCGAAGCGGAAGTTGTTGACAGTGCTGCCCGCTAAGGTGATGGTATGAGAAACCATCCAACTCTTGGCAGTTTCCTCAAAGAAAAGATAGCCCTCCGGCTGCGAGACTGTTCCATTAAAACTGGTGTTTTTGTATGTAGCGTACGTCCCCCGTCCGAAGATCGTGCCCCAGCGACCTAAGCTCTGGTCAAGCCGATACGTCTGCTGGTTTGAAGTTAGGGGGAAGGCCCCAGTCACACGCAGATTGTTTCCACTATTGATAGCGGGATTAGCATTGGGAGCAGGAAAAAAAAGTCCGGCGGTAACTTGCGCCAAGCGAGAAAAGCTCGACGACGGGATTTTGTTGCCTGGAAAAGGCGAACCCGTAGTCGGGTCGACTGGCATGCAGGGCAGATCTTGCTTAAGAGCGGCGTCACAGGCTGCTGAACCGAATGCCGGCAGACCCGATGCAGAGAAGTCTCCCGTCAGTTGTGCTGGATCCGGAGTAATGCCGTTAACACTGAATCCGTTGCGAATCCGCCAGCCTTCATAGTTCGCCAACCAAAAGGTTTTGTCTTTTCCATTGTAAAGCTTTCCCAGGTAAACGGGTCCGCCTGCGACAAACCCAAATTGATTTTGCCGCAGCTCCGGAACCGTAGTCTGAAAGGCGGATTTAGCATCAAAAGCGTCGTTCCTGACGGTCTCAAAAACCGTGCCGTGCAATTGGTTGCCGCCACTCTTACTCACGATATTAACTTGATTAGCGCTGAAACCATACTCAGCCGAGTAGGTGCCACCCACTTCCTTGAATTCTTGGATCGCATCTTGCGACAGGATCACGGCGGGAGTGTTTAGGGAGGTGTCCGTATTGACCAAACCGTCGAGCGTGTAATTATTCGAAGTCGGCCTGCCCCCGTTGATGCTGATCGCGTTACCCTGCCCTTGGCGCATCGTACCTTGCTCACCGCCTACAGTGACCGCGCCTTCGCCGAGAAGGAGCAATTGCACAAAGTTACGCCCGTTGAGAGGCAATTCCTCCACCTGCTTTTGTGTGATCAAGCTGGAGACAGAGGAATTGTCGGTATCGAGAGCAATCGCACTCGCCTGAACCTCCAGTATCTCTGTGACGGCGCCCGGTTTGAGCATGATGTTTACGCGTGCTTGCTGATCCACAGCGAGCGTAAACTCGTTCGACACTGATTTTTGGAATCCGGTCGCCGTCACTGTCACCTTGTAAGTTGCAGGATTTAGATAGGGAACCGTGTAGTCTCCGGTCGAACTAGTTTGTGTATGAATTACAACGCCCGTAGCGATGTTCGTGACGTCCACCTTGGCATTGGCGATGACTGCGCCTGAAGTGTCCGTCACCGTTCCAAGAATCGTGCCGCTCGCTCCTCCTTGGCCGTAGAGAAGCCCCGCCGCCGAAGTGATTAACAGGCAGAGCATGAGAATGCGCGTCTTTGCAGACATAATCCTTCCCTCCTCGTGACACCCCCAACTCGGTGGGACTCGCATTCCGAATATCAAAAACTACTTTCGCAGAACCCGCCCCTGCCCCACACGGTTGTTTCAGTGTACTTAGGCGCGGATACTTCCATTGCCACCGCGCATCGTCAAGTTGCAAGCGGCAGACTGTCTGCATTTCGCTATGAAAAACTCTCTGCATCAACGAAGAAAAGCCAGCCAAATCGCTATTTAGCAACGAATTTGGATGACAATTTGAGGTTTATTTAACCGGGGCAAAGGCACTTGCGTGCTGCACCGTGTTTTGCAATGCAAAAGACCGACTTCGGTCAGTTCAAGAGTGGTTCACTAGCAGCAGGACTTGGACGGAATCAAAACCACGTTTTCGAAAAACAAGTCATGATTCGCCCCTACGATAGCTCCTTCATTGTGAAATATGTTGATGGAGTGAGTGTTGAGGTTCGGTTCGAACTAACTGTGCGAGCGCGTCATTCGGATAGTAATGATCGACTGAGGAAGGAGTGACCAGCTTATGCTCAACGAAAAC
>QHYL01000321.1 GCA_003224105.1 Acidobacteriota bacterium
ACTTCATACCACGGTGGAATGCGCCGTGGGAGTCGGGCTTGAGAAACGCGGCTGCCTGATTGTCCACGGTGCCCATGGTGGTTTGCGCTTTCAGGTCAAAGGAGTCATTACCGGAGAAACGCACTTCCACAAGGCCCTTACTGCTCTTCATGGAATACAATCCGGTGCGGATGAAATCTCCATCGAAAAGGATGTTGCCGAAACTGGTGCTCGCCTCGACCTTGTTGAGAGCGGGCTGCAGGAATTGGGCGCCTCCGCTGACGGACTTAAAATCCAGCTTCCCGGCGCATTGTGTGCAAACCAGCGAACCGGCGGTGGTTTTGACGATGATGTAGCCAGAAACTTCCTTCAGGTGAACGTCTCCGCCAACGCTCTCGAGGGTCATATCTCCGGTAACTTGCTCCACGTAAATCAGGCCGTTTTCCGTCTTGAGTTGAAGTTCAGTTTCTTCTGGAACCGTCAATTGCAAACTGGTTTCCAGATCGAGAGGCTGCGCGGAGGCATCCAGAGTGGTTGCCGTGACGTCGACACGATCTCCCGCCTGCTCCATCTCAAAATTGATTTTGTCGGAATTCTGACTGGCGATTACTGTGACTTCCTGAGTCTTGGCGGATTTCACCTCAATGCGGCCGTTAGCCACATTTTGAATCACAACCACTGGCCGGCCATTCACCGGGAAATGGCTTTCCGTCCGCTGAGTGGCAGCCATAGCGGTTATGCCTGAGCCAAGCATAGCCGCAGCGCCAAGAATCAGCGTGATGCCCCATCCCATCGACCTGGTCAGCATGTTAGTTAACGCTCCTTCCGCGATCCATCATCGCGGCAAGTAATTCCGCTTTTTGCTGATAGGCGTCGGCGAGATACTCGCGCGCTAGTTCGTCCTGCGGCGTTTGTTTGAGGTGACGCTCGCAGTCGGCAATAAAGCCATCGATTTCCTGCAGGTTTTGATCGAGGGTGGCGTCCACGGGGGAGGTGCTCGCGAGGCGCATGTTCCTCACATCCGCTTCCTGCTTGTTTAAGAGTTCAGCGACCCCCTGTTCACCGGAAGTAGGAGGCTCGCCAGGCTGGCGCAATTGCAAAATTGCAGCGGCGGCAAGGACCGCGCCAACCGTCAAAGTAGCCAAGGCACGGCCGTGGAACAGTTGACCGAAACCGCTCCACCGCGAAACAGGCGCAGCGGCCGGAGCCTCCGTCACGGGCTCCTTAATGATGCCTTCCAATTCAAGCTGGGTGCGAAGCGCGACCCAAACCCGGGACGGCGGTGCAACTTCCGCGGGCAGTTCCCGAGCCGCTGAAACGATTGTTTCAAGATCGGCGACGTAACCCTGGCACTGCCGGCAACCAGCGACGTGCCCGCGCACGGCTTCCGGCAATGGCGCAGGACCCTCTTGCCCAAGAACCTTTTCCACGTCCCTGCACTGCATGGTGCCTCATTCCAGGCAGAGCGCAACCGGCCAGCCGGCTCGCTCTGCTTCTTTACTTCTTAGGGCCCCAACTCCTTGCAAGATTCATTACGGAATCGTACGCACCCCTTAGTGCGCTCATTGTAACTCAATCGTCGTTCGCGGTCTGCGTTCTCGCGGCCTGACGTTCCTGGCGCGCCTGGGCCCTCAATTCTTCCTGCAACAAATCCCGCAATCGGGTCCGCGCTTTGTGCAATTGCGATTTCGAGTTTCCCACGGAGCAACCCATGATCTCCGCAATTTCGTTGTGCTCGTATCCCTGGACATCGTGGAGCACAAACACCGTCCGGTAGCCCGGAGGCAATTTCTCCACCGAGCGTTCCAGATTGACGCGGTCCACTGCGCCACTTAAGCGCAAATCCGGTGCGCCAATGTCTTTTCTTGGGCCGCCTGTTCCTTCGTCGGGCTCCGTCGTTTCTTCGAGCGAGGCCACTGGAAGCGACTTCTTCCTAAGCCGCATCAACACCACATTGACAGTCATGCGATGCAGCCAAGTTGAAAACGCCGACTCACCCCGGAATGTCCCGATCTTGCGAAAGAGCTGCAGAAAAGCTTCCTGCATGAGGTCTTCCGCATCGGCCGGGTTATTCACCATTCGGAGACATAAGGCGTAAACGCGGCGGCTGTGCAATTGATACAACAGTTCAAATGCAGCGGCATCACCCGCCTGGGCCAGCCGTATAGCTTCCGCTTCAGTCACCGGTTTGGTGGCCTGCCGGGAAGTCGACGCATTCGGAGCGCTAGGTCGGTTTCGGGCCAACGGTCCAATTGCGGCGCATCCACCCCATCGGATGCACCGAGTCCCCCCTTGAGTTGTCCTGACGTTCGCCTGCCGGAGCTAAAGAGACACCCCTTGAAAAGCCCCGTTCTCCACAAGCTGGTGTTCGAGCCCTCGCAGGCGAGCAGGTAGGTTTATTGTCCCGCGAATGCGCCCATTCGTCTATGGTGGGGTGCGAGCAGATCCTCGCTCGGAAAATGAGACTGGACGTAGACGGTCTTCTCGAAATCGTCAAGTTGCCCGGCGGGGAGGACGACCAGAAAGGATTTAAACAAAACTATGGTTTCCCGTAGGCAGGTATTGAGGTCGTAGTGGCCCGCGTCGATTTCGTGCCATCCGCGCTCGGGATCGGTGTACAGGCCACCGGCGAGATCGCCGGCGGTGTTCCGGAAGTCCCGGTCCAGATCCTCCACCATTTCCTGTAGCGTGCTAACTTTATGAAGGAACTGAAGCCTATGCGAAAACAGGATCCGGTCCAGGAGCCCACTCATGCGCGCGGAACGTTGTCCCCTGGCTCCATGATAATTCTCGGGATCCAGCGGAGCGGCGTTCGGCACGGCTCCATAATGTTTGGCATGGTCATGCAACACCCTGAGGGTGCCGGCCAGAGGGCGCGTCAACCGTTCGCAGAGCTGCGAGCTCATGCTGATGGCGCACAAGGCTTTGGCCCGGAGTCCCGCGAGCTTGAGTTCAATAGCCTCGTTCAGCGAAACGCTGAACATGTTGTACAGGGACTCGAGATGACGCTCGTGTTCATGAAACACCTGCGCTTTTTCCTCAGGTAAGCACGCGCGCCAATCCTGCTGGACGCACCTGCCGCGGGACACGGGGGGGCGGCTGTAGTCTTTCAAGAGAGGCCTCCCAAGGCACAGGCGGAGCAGTATATCAAGAGAATTCCTGTTACCACTACTTCTTTGTGATGGCCGGGCTGCAGCAGGTGATACCTCATCACAGCGCCTCACAGTTTCTCCACTTACTTTAAGGACTTAAGCCTCTTGAGTGCAAGCGGGTACTGCATCGGGTAGGTGGCTTCTATCATATTCACCGGATTGACATTGCCCGTTTCTTGCTCCCTGGACGTGCGCGCCGCTATACTCGGTCTCCGCCTTCGTGGAAAGGACATTCTCTTTGGAATTCGAGCCCCGCGACCAGTTTGAGCAGCGCCAAAAAAAGATCGAACAGATACGGGCGCTGGGCCACGATCCTTATCCGCGTGAATTCCGTTGGACAGACACTCCGGGCGCGCTTGTAGAGAAGTTCAGCGCCGCCACCGCGGCCGATTTGGAGGCGAACAAGCGCGAAGTCCGGGTAGCGGGCCGCCTCGTTTCTCTCCGGCTGATGGGAAAAGCGGGATTTGCGCATCTCCAGGGCTCGGGGAAACGCATTCAGATCTATGTGAAGAAAGATGTGGTGGGAGAAAACGGATTCGAACTTTTTCATTTGCTGGACCTGGGCGATTCCATCGGAGTTCGCGGCCACCTGTTCCGCACCAAGACCAATGAATTGAGCATCTGGGTGGAGGAGATTTTTTTTCTGGCGAAGGCGCTGCTTCCTTTGCCTGAAAAGTGGCATGGGTTGACAGATGTGGAACTGCGCTACCGGCAGCGTTATCTCGACTTGGTTGCTAACGACAAATCCCGCAGCGTATTTGTGACCCGCGCGCGCATCATCCAGGAATTGCGGCGCTTCTTCGACGCGCGTGGATATATCGAAGTCGAAACGCCCATGATGCACCCGATTCCCGGCGGCGCCGCGGCGCGTCCTTTCATTACGCACCACAACACTCTGGATATCGACCTCTATTTGCGCATCGCTCCGGAACTGTACCTGAAGAGGTTAACAGTCGGCGGATTCGACCGCGTTTACGAAATCAACCGGAATTTCCGCAATGAGGGCATCTCCACGCAACACAATCCGGAATTCACGATGCTCGAGTTTTATGAGGCTTACAGTAACTATCGCGATTTGATGGACATGAACGAGCAACTCTTCGCGTTGCTGGCGAAGAACATCGCAGGTTCCACGACGGTCAAGTACGGCGATGTGGAATTGGATTTCTCCAAAATGCAGCGGCTCTCCATGCGCGAAGCCATTGTGAAGTATTGGCCGCGGGAAGCGGGCCAGGCTCCCTCCCTTGAAACGCTTGTTTCTGCGGGTGGGGCGCGCGAAGCAACGGGCAGATACAACACGTGGGCAAAGAAAAGCGGCGCACCATACGCAGCATTCAAAGGTGAATTGACGGATGGCGAGTGGACCGGATTGCTGTTCGAAACCCTCGCGGAAGACAAACTGGTTCAGCCGACGATTTTGTATGACTTCCCCACGGACATTTCGCCGCTTTCCAAGCAGAAAGCCGAAGATCCTTCGCTAACCGAGAGGTTCGAGATTTATGTGGCTGGGATGGAAGTAGCCAACGGCTTCTCGGAATTGAATGACCCCGAAGAGCAGGAGCGGCGTTTCCTGGCGCAAATCGCTCAGGGCGGCGAGGAGATGCCGAAGCAACTCGATGTCGATTACATTCGCGCTCTCTGCCACGGCATGCCCCCCACGGCGGGGGAGGGAATTGGCATCGACCGCTTGACCATGCTGCTTACCGATTCGCCTTCGATTCGAGACGTCATCCTATTTCCTTTGCTGCGGCCGGAAGGAGGTGGCGAAACAACTACCGCTTCCGAAGCGCACGGCGCGTAACGTATCCTTCCAACAACAATGCGATTCGAATGGTTTGTGGCCCAGCGCTACCTGCGGTCGCCTTACCGCCCGGCGGTTCTTCGCCTGGTCACTCTGATGTCGGTGATAGGCGTGGCAGCGGGTGTTGCGACGCTGGTGATTGCGCTGTCCATGAACACGGGGTTCCGAGAGACGCTTCAGGACCGTCTTCTCGGCGTTACGGCGCATATTTCGCTCACGCGCCCCGGCTCCGGCGGGATTAAAAACTACGAAGAACTGGGTGCGAAACTGGCAAGCACACCCGGAGTGCGTTCGGTTACGCCGGCGGTTTATCAAACCGCGTTGCTTTCGTTCGGCGGCGATGCGCGCGGAGTGGTTACCAAGGGTGTCGATTTGGAGCGCGAACGCAAAAGTGATGAGGCCCTTCAGCGCATCGTTGCCGGGAAACTGGATTTTTCTCCCGACGCATACGGAATTGACGGGCTGCTTGTCGGCAAACAGCTCGCCGACGAGTGGAAAATTTCCCCCGGCGACTACGTGACCATCACGAGCCCTCAGGGAAGGCTTACTCCTTTCGCGTTAATTCCTCGCACTCGCCGATTTCGCGTCAATGGCGTCTTCGATTCCGGTTTCTATGACTACGACGAAAACTGGTGTTTCATGACACTCGCGGCCGCACAGGGACTCAACGGTGCGGGCGATTTGGTCAACGTGTTGGAGTTCCGCTTGGACCGGCCGGAGCAGGCGGCGGAGATTGCACAAGAAAGTGAGCGCGCCGCGGGGCCGGGATTTTCGGCTGCTACTTGGATGGAGGAGAACCGCGCGCTGTTCCGTGCGCTACGTTTGGAAAAACTGGTTACTGCCATCTTTATTGGATTGATCACCTTCGTGGCGGGGCTCAACATTCTGGTGGTTCTTTCCATGACGGTCACCGATAAAGCACGAGATATTGCGGTGCTTCGTTCGCTGGGCGCGCGCCGCGAACAGATTCGAAAGATTTTTCTTTGCCAGGGAATTGCCATCGGCGCGGTGGGCACGCTTTCGGGACTTGTTCTTGGATACTCGTTCTCGTTTATCTCCGGAAGCTATCATTTGATTCCGCTCGATCCACAGGTTTATGCGGTCCCGTACGTGCCTTTTCATCCAAGCGTGTTCGATGGGCTCTGGATTACTGTGGTCGCGATGGGAATCTCGATCGGAGCCACCATTTTGCCTGCACGGGCGGCGGTACGTCTTCTTCCGGTGGAAATTCTCAGGTTTGAGTGAGGCCCAAAAGGGGCGGAGGAGGAGCCTTAATCTGACTTTGGTTTGGCGCATGATTTGCTCCTAATCTACTTGGGAGACTGGTGGGCAGGCTTTGGGTACTTTCCGTCATCCTTGGCTGGTTTCAGGGCTCGCCGCAACCCATTGAAAATAGAAAGATTAGGGATGTTCCAATTTGAGTGGAAAGTGCCCTTTTTTCGGCAGGCAAGTGACTGGCGAAAAAGGGAAAGTGTTTGGGTCGTTCGACCCCATTTTGCACGAGGCAAGAGCGGCACGTAGCCTGTGCAAGGAGCATCTAAGTATCAGCAGCGCGATTCAGCGAAAAGGACTGACGCAATACGAACGCAAGCAATGAGCCCTGACGCACAACCCGCAAGCCGCGCACCGCTGAGCGCGGCGAATGATGCTCGCGTCGTGATGGAATCGCGGGGATTGAAAAAAACTTACGGGACGGGAACGAAAAACGTTCCGGTTTTGCTGGATGCCAACCTGATTTTGCGGCAGGGCGAGATGGTTGCGGTGGTGGCGCCATCCGGAGCCGGCAAGAGCACTCTACTTCACTTGCTGGCCGCGCTAGACACGCCAACGAGCGGTACAGTATACTTCGATTCGAAAGCGATTGAAACAAATGATGACGCGGCGCTGGCCGAATTTCGAAATCGCGCCGTGGGTTTTTTGTGGCAGCGTCACCAGTTGTTGCCGGATTTTACGGCTGCGGAAAACGTAGCCATGCCGCTGCTACTGCGCGGCGAGGATTTCACATCCGCGCTTGAAGAGGCGCGGAAGTGGCTCGCGGAGGTCGGACTGGAAGACCGGGCCGATCACCGCGCGGGGGAACTCTCGGGAGGGGAACAGCAGCGCGTGGCGATTGCACGGGCGCTCGTCACCGGGCCGTCCGTGCTGCTGGCAGATGAACCTACCGGAGATTTGGACGAGCAGAATGCTTGGGCCATGTTCGAGTTGCTGGAACGGCTGCATCGCGTGCACAAGTTGACGTCGCTGATCGTCACGCACAACTTGACGCTCGCCGCGCGTTGCGACCGCATTCTGGCGCTGGAGCACGGCGTTCTGCGTACCCGCGAGGCTGCGGCTATTGCGGGCGGGGTCCCTGGGGGAGAAGCGAGCTAACGTGTTCGAACGCTATACAGAGAAAGCGCGTCGCGTCATATTTTTCGCAAGGTACGAGGCCAGTCAGTATGGCAGCCCATACATTGAGACGGAGCATTTGCTGCTCGGCTTGATGCGCGAAGACAAAGCCCTGGCCAACCGTTTCCTCCGCCAGCAAGGTTCCATCGAATCCATTCGCAAAGAGATTGAAGCTCGCATCACCATTCGCGAGCGCATTTCCACGTCCGTGGAAGTGCCTCTGAGCGCGGAATGCAAGCGCATCCTGAACATGGCTGCGGAAGAGGCCGAGCGCCTGGGCCACAAGCACGTCGGCACGGAGCATTTGTTGCTTGGCATCCTTCGCGAAGAGAAGTGCTTTGGCTCGGAAATCTTGATGGAGCGCGGTCTGCGCCTCTCGACCCTGCGCGAGGAGCTGGCGCGCACTTCGGGTGAAAAAGCGGCAGCGGCGCGGCCGAAAGAAACTTCTCTGCTCGCGGAATTCAGCCGCGACCTCACGCAATCTGCTGGCGAAGGCGCGCTCGATCCCCTGGTGGGTCGCGAAAATGAAGTGGAGCGCGTGATACAAATTCTGTGCCGCCGCACGAAGAACAATCCTGTGCTGATTGGCGAGCCGGGCGTAGGCAAGACCGCCATCGTGGAAGGCCTGGCGCAGCGCATCTCCGACGGCGACGTTCCACCGTTCCTCGCGGACAAGCGCATCCTCTCTCTTGATCTTTCGCTGATTGTTGCCGGAACGAAATACCGCGGCCAGTTCGAAGAGCGCCTCAAGACCATCATGAAAGAATTGATGGAGAGCCAGAACGCCATTGTCTTCATTGATGAATTGCACACGCTGGTTGGCGCCGGTTCCGCCGAAGGCTCGCTGGACGCCGCCAATATTTTGAAGCCCGCTCTTTCTCGCGGCGAGATTCAGTGCATTGGCGCCACGACTCCCGGCGAATATCGCAAGTCCGTGGAAAAGGACCGCTCCCTCGAACGCCGCTTTCAGTCCGTGAAGGTGCCCGCTCCCAGCGAGGACGAAGCCGTTCAAGTGATTCAGGGCATTCGCGAGCGCTACGAAAAGTTTCACGCGGTAAGCTACACGGACGAGGCTCTGCGCTATTCCGTCTACCTTTCCAACCGTTACATTCCCGACCGCTTCCTTCCGGACAAAGCCATCGATCTGATTGACGAGGCAGGCGCGCGCGTCAAGTTGCGTCAGGCCACGGTTCCCGAAGAAGTCGGCGAAGTGCAGAAACGCGTGAAATTCATCACCCACCGCATGGAAACGGCGATTGCCAATCACGAATTTGAAAAGGCCCGCTTCTATTCCGAAGAAGAACGCAAAGAAAAGGAAAACCTGCGCGGCCTGCGCGAGCGCTACAAGCTCGATGACGCCTCCACAGGAGTAGTGACCCGCGAGGACATCGAGGAAGTTGTCGCCCGCTGGACGGGGATTGCTGTCACCTCCATTAAAGAAGACGAGCAGCAGAAACTGCTGCGCATCGAGCCGGAGCTGCACAAGCGCGTCATCAGCCAGGACAAAGCCATCACTGCGCTGGCTCGCGCCATTCGCCGCAGCCGCGCCGGGCTCAAGTCACCGATGCGTCCCGTGGGCTGCTTCTTTTTCCTTGGCCCTACGGGCGTGGGCAAAACCGAAGTTGCCCGCCGCTTGGCCGAATTTTTGTTTGGGTCGGAGAAGTCGCTGGTTCGCTTTGATATGTCGGAGTTCATGGAAAAGCACTCCGTCTCGAAGCTTATCGGCGCACCTCCGGGGTATGTGGGCTACGAAGAAGGCGGTCAATTGACCGAGCGTGTCCGCCGGACGCCTTACTCCGTCATCCTGCTGGATGAAATCGAAAAGGCACATCCGGACGTTTTCAACATTCTCTTGCAGGTGTTTGAAGACGGGCAGTTGACCGACGGGCTTGGCAACACCGTGGATTTCCGTAACACCATCATCATTATGACGTCGAACCTGGGCGCCCGGCACTTGCAGAAGCGCACGGGCTTGGGCTTCCAGGCTGGCATCGACGAAGCCGGCCAGAAGTCCATGGAAGAAATGGTGATGAACGAAGTAAAGCGGGCGTTCAATCCGGAGTTCCTCAACCGGCTGGACGAAGTCATCATCTTCAACCCGCTCAGCGACCAAGACCTGCTCCGCATCATTGACTTGCTCGTGGGCCAGATGAACGATACTCTAATCCACCGGCAAGTGCAGGTTGTCCTCACGCCGGAGGCTCGTCAGTGGATTCTCGAGAAAACGTGCGCGGACCGCAGCTACGGTGCCCGCCCGTTGCGCAGGGCTTTGCAGAAGTACGTTGAAGACCCGCTCTCCGAGGCGCTGATTCAGGGTGGCATTCAAAGGCCCGCGACACTCCAGATTTATGTCGCAGGGGAGGGCCTGTCGTTCCGTCCGGTCGGCGAGGCAACCCCGGTCGTCCACTAGCGAATCTGAAACATCGCACAGCCGGCCCACACCGGGCTCGGCGGGAGAATCACAACTTGTGTTTGGGCGCGCGGCCTTGATTGGCCCATTGGCCGCCCAAAGGAGAGTCTGTTTGCCGTCGGGGGGATTCGCGGTTCGTGTGACACAGGTCGTGGCGCTCGCTTTTCTATTTTCGAGCGCTTCTGCAGCTTTTGAGCGGGACAACCTGGCGGCGGACTCGTCTTCCAATAAGGTCCTATTCTCGGCTTCCTTGGATCTCATCTCCGGCAAAGAAGCTGTCGAAGACCACGCGCATTCCTCTCCACAGGCCACCGCGCCGCAGCAACCTTCCGGCCAGCAGCAATTCGTCATCGAACGCATCGAGTTCATTGGTAACCGGCGCATCCGCACGGACACCCTGAAGGCCCGCATCTTTAGCCGCGAAGGCGACCCCTACAACGAAGAGACGCTGCGCCGCGATTTCCAGGCGCTGTGGAACACCCAGTTCTTCGAAGATGTGAAACTCCGCGTCGAGGATTCACCGAAACGCCGGGACGCGAAGATCATCCTGTTTGAAGTCAAGGAGCGCCCGCAAATCCGGCGCATTCGCTACGATGGCATTCATTCCATCTCCGAATCCGACATTCTCGACCGCTTCAAGGAACGCAAAGTCGGCCTCAGCGTGGAAAGCCAGTTTGATCCCACGAAAATCAAGAAGGCGGAAGTTGTGCTGAAAGAGCTGCTCGGGGAACATGGCCGCCAGTTCGCGAAGGTCACCCCACAGTACGAGCGCATCGCCTCCAGCAACGCGGTAATTCTCGTGTTCAAGATCGACGAAGGGCCCAAGGTTAAGGTCGGCAAAATCAGATTCAAGGGCAATCATGCTTTCAGTGACCGAAAGTTGCTCCGCGCCATGCGCCACGACCGGCCCTACTCCATTCCTCTCTATTTCTGGTATATCCCGGTCCTCACAAAAACTTATGACCGCGAGAAATTGAGCGAGGACCTCGAAGTCGGCATTCGCGGCCTGTACCGCGACAACGGGTACTTCAAGGTTTCTGTCGGCGAGCCAATTCTCGAAAACGTCGATACCACGCACCCGCGTCTCGGAGTTCCGCTCGTCACTGGAAAAGGCCACGGCAAGGCCGTCAACATCACCATCCCCATCGAAGAAGGCGAGCGCTTCCGCATGGGCACGCTCAAAATCGTCAGCTCCGACCCCGACAAGGCCTTGTCGCTAAAAGTGGATGCGTTGAAAGTCGCGTTTCCCCTCAAGCAGGGCGACATCTTTTCCACGGAAAAAGTCCGCAAAGCGCTCGAAACCTACGGCAAGATTTACGGCGAATACGGCTTCATTGATTTCACGCCCGAACCGGACACCGAAGTCGACGACGCCACCAAGATCATTAACCTCACGCTACGTTTCGACGAGCAAAAACAGTATTACGTGCGCCGCATCGATTTCAGCGGAAACACCACCACGCGCGACAAAGTCATCCGCCGCGATTTGATGATTGATGAAGGTCAGCTCTTCAACAAGCGCCTTTGGGAACTGAGCATCCTGCGCCTCAACCAGCTCGATTATTTCGACAAAATCGAAGCGGACAAGGCCGCCGAAATCAAGCGCAACAACAAGGCCGGAACGGTCGACATCACGCTCAAGCTCAAGGAAAAAGGCAAGCAGTCCATTGGCTTGCAGGGCGGCGTCAGCGGCCTGGCCGGCAGTTTCGTGGGCCTCACTTATCAGACCAACAACTTCCTCGGCCTTGGCGAGACGCTCACATTCTCCGCGCAGTTTGGAAGCCTGACGCGCACGTTCATGTTTGGTTTTACCGAGCCTTATCTCTTTGACCGGCCCATCTCCACCGGTTTCACGCTTTTTTCCTCGCGCTATAACTTCGATCAAGCCCGCCAGGAAGCCATCCTGTTTCAGCAGTCCGTGAGCATCAATCCTCAATATGTCCAGAATTACGTGCAAAACAGCACGGGCTTCACGGTTTTCGCCCAGTACCCGCTTCGCAAGCTTTCCTTCGCGCGCTTCGGATTGAATTACGGCTTGACGCGCACAAACATCAAGTCGTTCAATGCAGCATCCTCTCTATTGTTCGAGTCCCTGCAGTTCCGCAGCCTGACCGGCCCCAGCGCTCTGAATGGCATTGTCTCGAGCACCATCACGCCCTCGATCTCCTACAACACGGTGGATAATCCGATCAATTCTACGCACGGCAAGAGTTTTTACTATTCCGTCGCTTTCTCGGGGCTCGGCGGCAACGTCAAGACCATCACCAACGTTATTGACATGAAGTATTTCCATCCCATCAACAAGCATCGCAACACGATTGGGTTCCACTTCAGCGCCGCGCACACCACCGGCTACGCCGGCCAGGAAGTCCCGCCCTTCAGCCGCTTTTACATGGGCGGCGAAAGCGACATTCGCGGCTTCGACATTCGCGCCATTTCCCCGGTCACGTTCATCCCTCAACACTCGGACCTGACTGACCCCGTACTTTCCTATCACGATCCGAGTTGCGGGGGTTGCTTGCACAGCTTCAAGATACAGACGTTGAGCTACGTGGCCACGCTGCCCGGCGGGGATCTCCAAGGCTACGGGAACGTGGAATACCGCATTCCCATCGTTGGCAACATTGTTCAGGCCAGTCTTTTCTTGGACGCCGGAACCGATGGCGTTCTCCGCCGCAAGTCTTTGCAGTTGGACTCCGCAGGTTTTCAAAACTTGCAGCAGACCTTCCCGAATGCGCAGCTTGCCCCGCCCTTTGGGGCGAGTCTCAAGCAGCAGCTTCCCATTGCTCCGGGAACGAATTTCCGGGTCCGTGGTTCAACCGGCATCGAGTTTGTCGTCCAGCTTCCCATCATTCAGGCGCCGTTCCGCATCTACTATGCCTACAACGTCCATCGCTTGTACGACCAGTTGGTGGCTCAGAATCCCTACATTGACCCGAGTCAGATCTGCGAACCAGCCAACCAACAGCCATTGGTCTCCTGTCCTACCGGTGTGACCACGGGCTTTTATCCGCGAACTTTGACCCCGGACGAATGGGCGAGCGTGAAGGGAAGCCTGCAGCAGTTGCTGAATAACCCGGGGCGCTTGAATTATTTCGAGCCGAAGACGACGTTCCGTTTCACGGTGAGCCGGACCTTCTGATGTCATCGGCGAAGTGCTGAGTTTATTTGGTGTAAAGACCTCGTAGGCAAGGCAAGTGGAGCCTTGGCGAAAAAATCGGCTAGACGCCGGAGTGTGGGGGAAATCGTGGGTGTGAAACATCGAGAAGTCTTGAAAACTCTTGGCACGGCGCTCGCCGCCCTGTGCGTATTTTTGTCCGGCGGTTGCGGCGGCGGGAGCACCGCCAACGTGGTCTCGGTTACCGTTACACCTAGCACGAGCCTGATCCTCGGCCAATCCGTCAATCTCACGGCCACCGTCACCGGCGCGACCAACACCAACGTAACCTGGAGTAAGCTGCAATACACCAAAACAACGACGACGAATGGGAAGACGACTACCTCGGATCCTATCGAGGCCCCGTCCGATGGCTCCTTCGGCGTTCTCTCGAATCAACAAGCCACCGGTACCGCGACTTACACCGCACCAGACCCAGCTAAGTTCCAAGTGCCTAGTCAAACAGACTTTCCGGGCTTGCAAATCGTCATTACCGCGACGTCCGTCCAGGATCCCAAGAAAAACGGCCATGCCAACATCACTCTCATTTCCGGCATCCGGGCGGTCATCACGCCGGTAACCGCTTCCGTCCCCACAAAGGAAAGCCAGCAGTTCTTTGACACCTTGACCAACGACATTCAGAACCAGGGCACAACCTGGCTGCTCACTCAGAACGTCCCCAACACCGACAGCAGTGGTAATTTCATCAACTATCCCAAGCTCCCCACTTGCAGCCCCGCGTGCGGCACCATCACGCCGGATACCAACAATCCCAACGTGGCGATTTATACCGCTCCGGACACGATTCCCACCGCCATTACCCCTGCGCAGAAGAACAACACCAATTCACCAACCAATGTCACCATCGTCGCTACGCCAAAGGCGGATAGCTCGGGATTCACAATCGGAACCATCACCATCGTCACCGGCGGCCCCATCACTTTCAATGGAATTACTCCCACCATCGCTCCACAGGGCGCTACCCAATGGGACATCTACCTCGACGCTCCCGGTATTTCTTCGGCTTCCGCCATCAATCTCATCGATTCAACCGGAAACACCGTAAAGAAGGACTCCACTACGGGGCAAGTCAAGATTCTTTTTCCCCTTCCTGCTACCAGCACAACTACTACAACGACGCCCCCCGCTTCCACGGGGGCGCGCCTTCGCCTTAACGCTCACGACCTTTTAGCCGCCGGTCCCTTTACCATTTCCATCGTCGATTCAGCCCAGACGTGTAACGGCAATGCCGCGGGGACGGCGTGCACCGCGACAGGCGCAGGGGCGTTCAACGTCATTCCCGTGCGGCCCACCAGCACCGCCACCGTTCCCGACGATGTCGTTCAGGGGGCCAACACTCAGGCTACCCACGTCATCGTTGACGGGGGCTACTTCGGAGATGGTGGCCAGCTCGCCAAGGTGTTTTTCCAGTCTCCTGGAAACATCCTTTCACTCGACTCAAGCCATCCTTCCAGTTCACGCCGGCTGATTACCGTAATTTCCGCAAATCAGATTGCTGGCAGTCCCGGCCTCTACCCCCTCAATGTCGCCAGCAATTCCGTGCCTG
>QHYL01000429.1 GCA_003224105.1 Acidobacteriota bacterium
AGCCCCGAGCCCAGCGTCAGGTGGTGCACCGCAAAGTCCGCCGAAGCGCCGCAATCGATGCTCATCGTATCGCATCCCAAGCCGCTGACTCTCCGCTCGATGAGCATCTTTGCGGACTCGACAGAAAAACCTGGAAAATGCATTTCTCCCTGAGCGTCTTGATTCCTGTACCTCTGCGCATCCGGCCAGCGCGAAGCCCAACCCGTTCGCAGAAGCACAATCGCTCCCGCTGGAATCCGTCCGTGCCGTTTTTCCCACTCTTCCACGCGCGCCGCGGGAAGCTGATAATCCGCGTCCTTAGCGGCGTCAGCCCGTACGTCCAGCACCGCTGCCGGCCCAAAAAGCTGCTTCGCTGGAATTTGGTCCACCGTCGCCTTCCCCGGCGGAAAATGGGCTGGAGCATCCAGATGCGTCCCGTAATGCTCCAGCATCCAGAAACTCCGCGTGAAGTACCCGTTCTTCTCCACGGACGCGTTGACTTTCGCTTCAAACCATTTCTCGTCTCCCGGCCAAGGCACCAGTTTCTCGTTGATCGCGTAGCTCAGATCGATCACGCGCGTTTTGCCGGAAAGGATTTCGTCAAGCATCAGCTCAGGGCAACGGAATTCCCGGGGTCGGCACGATCCCGGCCATGCGCAGAAGTTCCTGGTATTCCGCGTCGCTGATGGACGAAATCAAAAGCCTCACGTTCTTGAGCAGCTTCATTTTTCTCAACGCCGTATTGGCGCGCATTTCCGCCAGGGTCACCTGCCGCGGCAACTTCTCGAACGCTCGCAAATCCGCCACTAGGTTTTTGCCTGTGTGGTCGTGCGGATCGGGATAGGGATCCCGCGTGACCTCCGCAATCGAGTAGAGCGACCGTTCCGGCGCCGAGTGATAGCACAGCACGCGGTCGCCCTTGCGCACCTGCTTCAGCGCGCGAATGGCGTCCGGCTTTGCTCCCGCCCCGTGCCACATCTCTTTGCCTTTTACGAAAAGAGTGTCCCAGTGGTAGTGGTGGGGGTCCGCGCTGAAGATCCAGTAGTGTCGTTCAACAGTTGTTATCGCCATTGAGGCCTTGGAATCCGCAGAACTATACACGGTGGCATCCAAAAAGCGAAACAAAATGTGAGACTTAAAAATATCCTCGCCGCGAACCTCGACGGTGTAGCAATCCACGCCCACTGCCGGGTTCTGCTTGACCTTCCCCGTGGTGACGTCGTATTGCCAGCCGTGCCAGGGGCAGGTCACCACCACTCCGTTCATGACGCCTTGCCCCAACGGCCCGCCACGGTGCAAGCAAGTGTTGTTGATCGCGTAGTATTTGCCCCCCACATTGGCCAGGGCCACGGCTTTGCCTTCCACCTGGAATTCCCGGATCGTTCCCGGCGTAATCTCATTCGTCTTCGCCGTCCGCACAAACGCCATGGTGTTGCGCTCTCCTCTTCGCTGATCACTGATCTCTGATCTCCGGTCTCTAGCGCGGCTCAGGCGTCTGCGCCACCATCACGCCCTTCTTGAAATCCTCCACCATCTCCGGCTTCAGCCGTATTTCCGTAGGACGCTTCGCGAGCGTCATCTGGTCAATCTTGTCCTGCAGCTTCATCAAACCGTAGAAGAGCCCTTCCGGCCGCGGCGGGCACCCCACAATGTACACGTCCACAGGAACAATACGATCCACGCCATGCAAAACCGAGTAAGTATTGAACGGCCCACCCACGCTCGAACACGCCCCCATCGAAATGCACCATTTCGGGTCGGGCATCTGCGCCCACACGCGTTGAATTACCGGCGACATCTTCAGTGTAACCGTCCCCGAAACGATCATCAGGTCCGCTTGCCGCGGCGACGGACGAAACACTTCGGCTCCAAACCGCGCCATGTCAAACCGCGAAGTGGTCGAAGCGATCATCTCGATCGCGCAGCACGCCAGCCCGAACGTCAACGGCCACAGCGCGCTCTTCCGCGCCCAGTTGAACACGTAGTCCACCGACGTAATCATGAAGTTCTTTTCGAACCGCTGATCCAAAACGCCCATGTGAGAATCTCTCCCGCAAGAGCCTCTGTAGTGGCGGGTCTTCAAACCCGTTCTTTGCCCTTATCTCCGGCGAGTATATATGCACCGGTGTAGCCCGTCAAAGTTTGCTGCAAACCTACCCTGTGTGAAGAACATCCCCGGAACCACCCGGGCGGAGGCGGCCGTGGCTTCTTTAGGCTCGCTACCACTCCCTCCCGTAAACGCGTATTCTTGGCACTCTCGGTTGAGAGAACTTCCCGAGGAGAACTGCGCAGTGAAGATTGTGATACCCGCCGTGCCCCTTTGGTTCGCCTGTATTTTTCTTTCCCTCACGCCCCTGCCTGCCGCCGAATTGCCGCACATCCAAATGGTGAACGGAACAGGCCAGCTCATCGTAAACGGCCGTCCCTTTCTGATTCTTGGCGGCGAATTGGGCAATTCGTCGGCGGGGACCGCCGCCCAGGCCGATGCAATCATCCCCAGACTCGCAGCTATGCACGTCAACACGGTCCTGATGCCCGTGGCCTGGGAGCAGCTCGAGCCGAAAGAAGACAATTTCGACTTCAGCATCCTGGATCACTGGATGGAAATCGCGCGCGCCCACAAAGTCCATCTGGCGCTCTTGTGGTTCGGTAGCTGGAAAAATGCCTTCTCCAACTACGCGCCCTCGTGGGTGAAATCCGATCCCAAACGTTTTCCGCGCGCTGAATCCGCGGAAGGAAGGCCGCTCGAGATTCTGTCGACGCTGTCACTGGAAACCCGCCGGTGTGACAATCGTGCATTTGCCGCATTGCTGCGTCACGTTCGTGAGAAGGACTCCGAGCAGCAGACGGTGCTCATGGTGCAGGTCGAGAACGAAGTGGGTTACCTCGGGCAAGGACGGGATCGCTCTCCAGAAGCCCATCGGCTTTTTCGCGGACGCGTGCCCGAAGTCTTGATCCGCGCTCTCGCCGGTAAGCGTATGCAACTCTCCCCGGAGTTCGCCTCCCACTTCAACGGGCACGGGCAAAGCTGGACTGACGTATTTGGAGATGCCGCGAACGAAGTGTTCATGGCGTGGAACTATGCGGATTACATCGAGGCCGTCACTCATGCAGGCAAGAATGAATACGCGCTTCCGATGTACGTCAACGCGCAGCTTCCCGCGCCGTTCGAAAGGGCCGGCGAGTATCCCAGCGGCGGCCCGCATCCCTATTATCTGGAAGTTTGGCGCGCGGCAGCGCCGAGCATCGATTTCTACTCACCGGATATCTATTGGCCTAATTTCGAATACTGGCTACAGCGTTACGCAATTCCGGGCAATGCAATCTTCGTACCGGAGGCCCGCATGGATAATGCAGCGTACAATGCGTTTTACGCCTACGGACAGGCTCGCGCCTTCGGATTCAGCCCCTTCGCGGTGGACAGTCTGACCGCGCCGGAAAAGGATGGCGACCCCAAGCCGCCGCTCGTGCAGGTTTACGAATTGCTGGACAGCCTGAGCGATCTTTTGCCGCCCGCGCAGGCCGCCGGCCTGACGCGCGGATTGGTCCTTCACGCAACGAGCCTGCGTCCCACGCAAACAGTTGCGTTGGGAGGATACTTATTCGAAGCCACCCTTTCGCGCTCGTGGCCGGCGCGAACGCTCCTTACCGACGATGGCGCCATGCTGATCCTGCAAGTATCGCCGGCAGAGTTCTACATTGCGGGGAGCGGGCTGACGGTCAGCTTCGCGCGCGATCCCGACGTTGATGCAGGCATCGCCGGAATCGAAAGCGTGGAAGAAGTCTCTCGAACTTCCGGACAATGGACGACAGAGAGGCGTTTGAATGGCGATCAAACCAATCAAGGCCGGCAATTGCTAATGGATGCAAAACGCCCGCATATCTACCGCGTGCGGCTGTATTCCATCCCTTCGGGAAGAGAGCATTAATCGTTTCTTACCAATTGTCGACTGCGCCCCGCGTAGAATAGCGCTCTTTCTTCACGCCTTGTTGCTCGCGTTTGTGGCGCCAAATCGTGCGCGTTTCGCTGGCAGGCACAGGTAGCACCAGACTCCGTCCGTGCTCTTCCCCTTTACGGCTTTCGCGTCGCCGTCCATCGCCCATCAGCCCGGCCTTCGACCTTCATGCGGCCGCCCGCGGAGTCGCCGTCGAACCAGCCGGCAAGCGTGGCGACGGCTGGCGCAGTCGCGCCTTTGTCGTCAAGCGGCCAATCCCCGTTGAAGCTAAGTTCCACGTAGCCGTTGCGCCACGTTCCAGTAATCGAGCGATCCTTGCCCATCTCGCCGGACCACGTTCCCGTCACTTTGTTGCCGTCGCGCTTGAGCTGCAGGTCACCGTTAGCAGGCCCCGCGTCCGTCGCACACTTGACCTGCCAGTTGCCGCTCGCGTCCGAACCATTCTTTACGGGCAATGGCGTGGTATTCGTGACACGTAAATTCGAAAAATACGCTTCCTCCCCTTGATACGCCCAAAGCGCGACGCCGCCGCGCAAATCCTGCCCCTTCAGTCCGTCCACCACGAGCGCGGGATTTTCGGATCCGTTCAAGAAAAGTTTAGCGGAGCGGCCTTTGACCTCGATCCTGACCTTCGTCCAGGTCTCCGTTTGCAACTCCACATAAGTCTCGTAGACCGAAGGCCACTCGCGGCGCAGTTTGTACCAGCCGAAGTCCGGCTCGGAAGTGTATTGCACCGAATGATTCCGCATGGCCTGGTCCTCCGCGTGCGAATTCCCTGGCCGCAGGTAGAAAAGTTCGTACTGTGAAGCGTCCGGCCGCGCCCGGAAGGCGATGCCCACAAAGCCTGGCATTCGCACTCCCGGTGGCGTGGTGATCTTCAAAGCGATGTCAGCTTCGATGGTGCCATCCTGAAAATCCGTGCCTCGCAGAAGCGCGAAACCGTCCTTTTGCGCGTCTTTTGTCAGGCGCACCGCTTTACGTCCTTTGTATTCCACGGCTTCGG